>JAYELX010000245.1:0-11376 GCA_034717875.1 Chloroflexota bacterium
GCATGTTTAGGGAGAATTCCCAGTTCCCCTTCTGCGCCGGGCAGAATCACAATATCGGCATCGCCCTCATAGAGCAAACGATCCTGGGAGACAATCTCGCAGCGAATGGACATAGATTCATTCCTTAGTTATTTATCTAGGCTAATTCCTGGGCTTTGGCGACAACATCATCGATGCCACCAACCATCATAAAAGCATCTTCGGGGATATGATCATGCTTACCATCTAGAATCTCGCGGAAACCGCGCACTGTTTCACTGATGCGAACATATTCGCCATCCAACCCGGTAAATTGTTGAGCAACGAAGAATGGCTGCGAGAAAAATCGTTCGATCTTACGAGCACGAGAGACGATCAATTTGTCTTCCTCGCCCAATTCATCAATACCTAAAATGGCAATAATATCCTGCAATTCTTTGTAATGCTGCAATACCTGCTGCACATCGCGGGCTGTTTGGTAGTGTTCGTCACCAACGATCAATGGGTCCAGGATTCGAGAATTGGATCCCAAAGGATCAACAGCGGGGTAAATACCTTTCTCGACAATAGAACGTTCGAGGGCGATTGTCGCGTCTAGATGAGTAAATGTCGCTACAGGAGCAGGATCAGAGTAGTCATCTGCGGGGACGTAGATGGCCTGCATGGATGTAATTGACCCGCTGCGAGTGGACGTTATCCGCTCTTGTAACTCTCCCATCTCGGTTGCCAATGTGGGTTGATAACCTACCGCGGAGGGCATGCGCCCCAACAATGCGGAGACCTCGGCCCCTGCCAGACTGAAGCGGAAGATATTGTCGATAAACAAGAGCACATCGCGTCCGTGATCGCGGAAATACTCAGCCATGGATAACCCGCTCAAAGCAACTCGCAGACGCACACCTGGGGGTTCATTCATCTGCCCATAAACCATGACGGTGTCTTTCATCACGCCAGATTCGAGCATTTCACGATAGAGCATGGTGCCCTCGCGAGTGCGTTCTCCCACACCAGCGAACACCGAGGTGCCTTCATGCTTGGTAGCCACAGAGTTAATCAACTCGACAATTATTACAGTCTTACCCACACCGGCGCCGCCAAAGATGCCAGTCTTACCGCCTTTGGTGAATGGGGCGATCAAGTCAATCACTTTGATACCGGTTTCAAAAACCTCGACACTGGTCGATTGATCTTCGAAGGGAGGAGCATCCCGGTGAATGGGATAATAAAGGTCTGCATCTACAGATTCTTTACCATCGATGGGGTGCCCCAACACGTTAAAAACACGCCCCAGGGTTGCATCCCCAACCGGAACCCGGATGGGTGCTCCCGTTGCTTGGACGCTGACCCCTCTTTGAAAACCATCCGTGGTATTCATACCAACACAACGAACTTGATTATTCCCCAGGTGCTTTTGCACTTCTAAAACCAGAGGGGCTTCTCCATATTGATGAACTTCCAAAGCGTCATATATCTCGGGAAGATCACCCTCGGGGAACTCCACATCTACAACACCACCTTGGATTTGGGTAATTCGGCCTTTAGCATCTGCCATGCTTGCCTCCATTTTTTCAATGAGTAGAATCAGCAATTAGTTATCAGTTTTAATCCACAAGTGGATTTTGACTACTGACAACAAATAACCGCTTAGCTACTTTTTTCTAATGCTTCTGCGCCGCCAGCGATATCTAACATTTCGCCAGTAATGGCTTTCTGGCGGGCTTTATTGTATGTCAATTGTAATGCCTCACTCAACTCTGTAGCGTTATCAGTAGCGTTCTTCATAGCTACCATACGTGCGGCGTGCTCACTGGAGAGCGATTCCAACACAGCATGATAAACCTGCAAAGCTGTAAATCGAGGCAAGATTTCATTAAGGAGCTGATCTCGCTCTGGTTCATAGATATACAAAGCCGTGGCACCGCCTGTTGAAACACTATAAGCCTCGACGCGCTCTCCTTCCGCGGTTTCCGGAGCAAATGGAAGCAGTTTCTTGATTGTGGGAGTCTGCGTGATCATATTGACGAAATCTGTATAAACCAAATAAACCTCGTCAACGTTTCCTGTCAAGAACTCATCGACTGCCATGCGTCCAAATGCAGATACATCCGGGTAAGTTGGTGCAGCGGGCAAATCGCTAAATTCGGCGATTACATTCTTTCCACGACGAATCAGCAAATCACGGCCTTTACGCCCAATCGCAATATATTTCACCGGCACATCATAATCATCGAACTCATCGCCAACAAAACGCACGATATTGGCATTGTACGCTCCCGCAAGACCGCGGTCTCCACTGATCACCACCACCAAGACGTTGTTAATGTCTGTGCGTATCTCCAGCAATGGATGTATGCTGGATCGCTCCGGTTGAAGAGCCAAGTGCATAAGCACCTGCCAGGCTTTAGCAGCATAGGGCAATGTTCGTTCCATCGCTTGTCTGGCCTTCTGCACCTTACTGGCACTTACCGCTTGCAAGGCTCGCGTAACCTGAGAGATATTTTTGACACTTTGAATACGGAGTTTTACTTCTTTTAGAGTTGCCATGTGATAGTTAGTTAAGGTAGTTGGGTAGTGGGATAGTTTGTTTGGTGGTGGTTAGGCGGTAAGTGAAGCCAAGATGTGACAGTCACTTGCAAAGGTGTTTCACGAAGAAAATACGCTGGTCATGCGGAACGATGCAGGCTGTAGGGCTAATTTATAAGTAACTGTCACCTTATGCAAAAATCTTCATCACTTACCTTTTTACCATTACCATTTGTTTCACTGCCACATTGATCTGAAAGTATCAAGTGCAGCGTCTAGCTGTGTTTCGACTTCATCCGTTATGCGCTCTTGCTCGATAATTGCATTACATATATCAGGATGGGTTTTCTCCATGTACCGGGTTAGAGAAATCTCCCACGCTGCCATGCGGTCAAGGGGAACATCATCCGCATACCCATGGGTGGCGGCAAAAATCGCCATCACCTGATCAGCCAATGAAACGGGCTTATATTGCGGTTGTTTGAGAATTTCCTGAAGGCGTAGGCCTTGATTCAAGCGAGACAAAGTAGCATCATCCAAATCAGAACCAAACTGAGCAAAAGCAGCCAACTCGCGAAAAGCGGCCATATCCAAACGCAAACGTCCTGCAACCTGCTTCATGGCTTTTGTTTGAGCATCACCACCCACACGAGAAACCGATAGACCCACATTCACCGCCGGGCGAATACCAGCGTTGAATAAACTATCCTCTAAATAAATCTGGCCATCGGTAATGGAGATCACATTTGTGGGCACATAAGCGGACACATCACCAAGCAAGGTCTCGATGATGGGCAATGCAGTCAACGAACCGCCCGTTTCTTTGACTTTTACCAATTTATAATCATCGGGGGTGTCCATTGCCTTACGTGCTGCCTCCGCCTGCTGGTGGGAAAGCGGACCGGTATAGACTTTAGCATCCACCCCATCGCCAGTATCGGCTACTGTTTCAGGAAATTCTATGGGCACAATTACAAGCTGATCCGCCAAACGCGCAGCCCGTTCCAGCAAACGAGAGTGGAGATAGAATAAATCACCGGGGTAGGCCTCACGTCCGGGCGGACGGCGGAGCAAAAGCGAAACCTGGCGATAAGCCCAGGCATGCTTGGAAAGATCATCATAGATCACCAAAGCGTCACGGCCAGTTTCCATGAATTCTTCACCAATAGCACAACCTGCGTATGGAGCAATATATTGCAGTGCTGCCGGTGCATCAGCCGAGGCCACAAGCACAATGGTGTGTTCCATGGCTCCATGCTTCTCCAAATCCACAACAGTACGGGCAACGGCCGCCTTCTTCTGGCCGATAGCAACGTAAACGCAAGTCAGGTCTTTGCCTTTCTGGTTGATAATCGTATCCAGGGCAATGGCCGTCTTGCCAGTCTGTCGGTCGCCGACGATCAACTCGCGCTGACCGCGGCCAATTGGAATCATAGCATCGATAGCCTTAATACCAGTTTGAACAGGTGTATCTACGTCTTGTCGCTCAATTACGCCGGGAGCAATACGCTCGACGGGGCGATAATTATCAAACTTAATAGGCCCTTTACCATCTATCGGCTCACCCAGAGCGTTGACCACGCGCCCAATCAAGCCATCCCCCACTGGCACAGAAGCAATGTGTCCAGTAGAACGAACGGACATACCCTCACGAATACCCGTGTAATCACCCATAATAATGATACCAACGGCGTCCTTCTTCAAGTTGAAAGCTACTCCCATGACACCATTATCGAACTGCACAAGCTCTTGAGAACGCACGTCCGACAATCCGCTTACACGCGCAATGCCATCTCCGGTTTCTAACACAGTGCCGACATCGCGTACGTCCAGACCGGGCTGATAGTCCTCGATTTGCTGCTGCAGGTCTGCGGTGATTTGTTTGATCAAATCAGACATTTTGCCTCCGGTTCAAATAGAATCGATATCCTAATTATTATATATGCTCTTCCAATGAAATATCATCCGTTTCTTTGAAACGAGACCATTTCGTTTTTATGCACATATTAGTGAACTACCACAATAGGTGGTGGTTTTCAAAAATAATAAACTAATTCACAACTGGGATACAAGTTATGAAATGATACCTGAAAGGATGTAGATTGTCTAGTTTTTATCATCGTATCTTATAAATTGCAGCATTGGCGTGTCATTCTTGCCATTGCTTTGCCGCACGATGTGCACCCATCTAGTGTGCCTTGGCCGCAGGCCCGCAAAGCGTCCGCGTTCCATATTTTAACGACATTTTAACACACACCGCCCGCGCAATGCGCTTGACCAATAAGTGAAACAATGCTAATCTAGTAGAAAAGGTTTCCATATTGACCCTCGGCACGGCGTGAATGGAATCCCGCCCTACAACTAGTCACTTTCGGATTTTCCGCATTCCGCATTCTGCAATTTGCAATCGAAAGGAGCAAATCATGCCCGATAAAAACACCCCATCTTCAAGATATTTTCGCTTCATCCTGATCGGATTAACCCTGATAGCTCTAATCCTGGCCTGCAACAAACCTGCCAGCACCCCAGCGCCAGAATCCGAAGGAGATCCAATCGGCACCTCGGTGCAGGAAACCCACATCGCCCAAACCGTCCAGGCTCAGAGCGGCGGGCAAACAGACGAGCAACAAAGCGGAGAACAATCCCCGCAGCCCCCAGCAGCATCGGATACCCCGGGACCAAGCGCAACCATCTCCCTGACCCCGGAACCTTCGGAAACGCCAACACCTGAGACTCCGCTCGTTCATGTTTCCGCGGACACCAACTGCCGGATTGGCCCTGGCAAGCCCTATAAACGCGAAGGCGCACTGACCGTGGGTGAAGAAGCCGAGATCGTCGCCCGTGACCCCAGCGGGCAATATTGGTACATCCGCAACCCAGATAGACCATCAGCATACTGCTGGGTGTGGGGCTATTACGCCACCCCCGAAGGCAACACCGATTCGCTGCCGGTCTTCACCCCGCCGCCCACACCGACATTCACATCTACACCTACCTTCACGCCCACGCCAACTCCAGACCTAAATTTCAAGTTTACCTACACCGAAACAGGAGACTGCGGCGGCAATGAATGGCGTGTATATTTCAAAATCACCAATAATGGCGGCTTCACCCTCCAATCCGTCTCCACCACAGTTACCGACAATGACACCGTGGAAACAGTAACCTACACTAAAGATCAATTCGAAGAATTGGATGCCGCCTGTATTCTCGGTGGAGCACATAACGATCTTACCGCCGGTGAAGTCGGATACACAACCAGCGATTCCTTAACTGTTGCCGTTCCAACCGGTCACGATATCGACGCCACCATCAAAGTTTGCACCGAAATCGGCCTCGGCGGCGATTGCATCACCAAGACGCTCAATTTCACGCCCTAAAAAACAACTTGCTCAAAGTAGAGATGTGCATTGCATCTGCCCTTGATGCATTGCACATCGGGTCGTTCGAAAACAGCATTTATTTGCCGTCCCGCAGGTGCAATGCGCTACTAAAGTGCAATGCACCTGTTGCCTTGCAACATTGGCCCTGGCCCTGGCCACTGGGCCCATCGAATAAATTCGAGGCTGGTGTGCAAAATCCACCTACGTGGATTAAGCAAATTGATTATGCTGTCTGGAGGAGGATAATTACAGCGAGCGATGCCTGGGCGAACGTTCGGACACACGAGACTGTTCACGTACACATTCCCGCACGGCGGTGATGATGCAATGTGTGGAGCATTTGCACCTCGCACTTCACAAAAAACACATTGCAGCAGCCCCATTCTTAGCGTATAATTGAGCCAACTCAAACACAGAACACTCAAGAAAAAACGTATGCGCAAATCTGAATTAACCCGCCCGTATCTCAACAAAAACGCCATTGCTAACCAGGCGGCTGTCTCCGCAGGGACAGTCGCCTTCTCCCGCCTGCCCGAGTCGCATACCCTGCCTTGACCCAAAGATTACCCTTCCCTATAACAAACATCCCCGCGACCCGGACTATTGATGTCCGGGTCAACTAGTTAAGCCAAAAAAAACACGATAGCGATAAAAATAAAATCTATTGCCCAAGGTGACAGTCACCTGTGTACATCACTCACCAAATAACCAATCTTCCAATCACCAATTTACCAATCCCCAATCTACCAATATACCAATCTATCCCCCCCATGCCCCCAAAAAACCACCCACCCAAACTCAGCGGTAACGCCATCCGCCAATCATTCATCGACTTCTTCGTCGAAAAAGCCGATCACACCTTCATCAAATCCGCCCCGCTCGTCCCTGGCGGAGATGCCACCCTGCTGTTCACCAACGCCGGGATGGTGCAATTCAAAGACGTATTCCTCGGCACCGACAAGCGTGGCTACGTCCGAGCAGTCAATTCGCAAAAGTGCATGCGCGTGGCCGGAAAACACAACGACCTCGACGACGTCGGCCGTGACGACACCCACCACACCTTCTTCGAAATGATGGGAAACTGGTCCTTCGGCAACTACTACAAAAAAGAAGCCATCCAATGGGCTTGGGAACTGCTCACCGAAGTCTGGGGCTTGCCCAAAGAATGTCTATACGCAACAGTCTTCGAAGACGAACATGGCCAAATACCCACAGACGAAGAAGCCGCCAAGTACTGGAAACAACAGCCGGGCATGACCCCGGAGCGCGTCTTCCACCTCGGACGGGCAGAAAACTTCTGGGAAATGGCCGACACCGGCCCCTGCGGGCCCTGCTCCGAAGTCCACATCGACCTGCGCCCCGAAGATGGCCCCGTCAGCGTCGAAGATCTGGATACCGACCGCTTCCTCGAACTCTGGAACCTGGTCTTCATCCAATACAACCGCCTGGGCCCCAACGAACTCAAACCCCTGCCCGCTACCCATGTCGACACCGGCCTGGGGCTGGAGCGCGTCGTCGCCGTGCTGCAAAACAAAAACTCCAACTACCGCACCGACCTGCTCTTCCCCCTCATCGAAACGACCCAAAAACTCACCGGCCACAGCGACGCAGAACGCGACGCAGACTTCACCCCCTACCGCGTCATCGCTGACCACGCCCGCGCGGCCACATTCCTGATCGCCGACGGCGTCGTGCCCGGCAACCTGGGGCGCAACTACGTTTGCCGCATGATCATTCGCCGCGCCCATCGATTTGGCGGCATGCTTGATTTACACGAACCATTCCTGGCAAAAGTTGCCCAAACAGTCATCGAGCATTACGGCGAAGCCTACCCCGAATTAAAACGCAACCGAGAAACCATCCTCGCCACCATCACGCGTGAAGAAAAACAATTCCAGCGCAGCCTCAATCGCGCCACCGAATACACCATCACCCTGCTGGACGAACTTGAAGCCCAAAACCAAACCTCCCTCCCCGGCCAACAAGCCGCCGACCTCTACACCACCTACGGCATGCCCATCGAAATCACCCGCGACATCGCCCGCGAGCGCAATCTCGACGTCGACCAAGCCGGATTTGAACAAGCCATGCAAGAACATCGTCTGGCCTCAGGCGCGGGAGAAGCGATGGGAGACTTAGGCGGCGAAGATGTCGAAAAATACCAAACCATTTTAATAAAACTACAATCTCAGAGAAAACTTGGCCCCGAAGGCGTGATCCACGACCCGTATGGAAAACTCAGCTTTCAAGGCAAAATCCTGGCCCTGATGTTAGATGGGCAACCCACCGTGGGGGTGGGCAGCGGTGACCGGGTCGAAATTCTACTCCCCGAGACCCATTTCTACATCGAATCCGGTGGACAAGTGAGTGATACGGGTACAATCTCTTCCCGCGCCCTCACCCCAACCCTCTCCCAAAGGGAGAGGGAGTCTCTCCCCTCTCCCCCCGGGAGAGGGGCTGGGGGTGAGGGAAGTGAGAGCAAAAGCTGGGAAATCCGCGTCACAGGCATCCGCAAACCCGCCGCCGGCATCATCATCCACAGCGGGGAAGTCATCTCCGGAAGCCCCAAAGTCGGCGACCAGGCAACCGCCCGCATTGACGCCCAGCGCCGCAAAGACATCGCCCGCAACCACACCGCCACGCACCTGCTGCACCACGCATTGGACAAAGTTCTGGGCGCGCACGCCCGTCAGGCCGGCTCGTTAGTGGCCCCTGATCGCCTGCGCTTCGACTTCACCCACCCCGACGCCGTAACCCCCGAACAACTTGAAGAAATCGAAGCAATAGTAAACCAAAAAATTCTCGCTGACCACGATTTGCACATCGCACACAAACCCATCCAACAAGCCATCAACGAAGGAGCACGCGCCCTGTTCGGCGAAAAATATGGCGAAATCGTGCGCAACATCACCATCGGCGACGATGACGGCAAAACAGCCTTCTCCAACGAATTATGCGGCGGCACCCACTGCCAAAGCAGCGGCGAAATCGGTACCTTCATCATCACCAGCGAAGGCAGCGCAGCGGCCGGAATCCGCCGCATCGAAGCTGTGACCGGACGAGAGGCGTATAAACTCATTCACCATCGCTTCCGCGTCCTCAATCAGGTCGCAGCCGCGCTATCCAGCAGCCCCGATCAACTGCTCGAAAAAGCAGAGAACGCGATCAACAATCTGGAGCAAGCACGCAAGAAAATCGAAACCATGCGTCAACGCCTAACATCCGTCGATTTCGACCGCGTGATGGACGATGTTGCTGACATCGGCGGCGTAAGCGTAATCACCGCCGTGCTCGAAGAAGCCAACGCCGACACCCTGCGTCAAATGGCCGATCACTTCCGGCAGCAATATCCTCAAAATGGTGTCGCCGTACTCGCCAGCGTAGTTAACCACAAGCCCATATTAATTGCGGCTGTCTCCAACAATCTGGTCAAGCGCGGCCTCAAGGCCGGAGATTTAGCCAAATTCGTGGCCAAACCTCTTCAGGGCGGCGGAGGCGGACGTCCCACTCTGGCCCAAGCCGGCGGCCAAGACGCCACCAAGCTCAACGAAGCCCTGGACAGCGTGGCTGGCTGGGTTGAAGAAAAGCTACAAATTTAACGCGGAGACGCAGAGTCGCAGAGACACAGGATTTTTCTCTTTTCTCTCGTTCCTACGCTCCTGCGTGGGAACGCCTTGTGCTAACGCTTCGCGTAGCATACTCGAAGGAGTACTGCGTTCCCGTCAGGCAACGCGGAGCGTCATCCCCACGGCTGCACCGCGGGCACCTACAGGTGTGCTACGCGAAGCGATGTCGCCAGACAAATGTGTGCTACGCGAAGCGATTTCGCCAGACAAGCTTCAATAATAAGGTATACAGTTAGTGAAAACTCAAATCATCCAGCTCGAACCCTACGACGACATCTACTCGGTCAAAGATAAATTTGGCTGGGGGCAGGCCACGCGCATTTTGCTGGTTTGGCCGACGCGGGGGCGCGTGCTCGACCGCTACTTGGATTTGATGCTGCTCAAACGGCACTGCACGCAATTAGGCTCCCAATTAGCCCTGGTTGTTGGTGATAGGGATGTGCGCTCCCATGCTCAACAATTAGGCATCCCCGTTTACAACAGTAGCCGCGCAGCAGAAACAACTCACAAACGGCCAAAACGCCGCCACCGGATAAAATTACCCCCGACGGTCAAACGTCAAACCCTATCTAAGCGACAACAAAAACGCACGCAGCCAAACTTCGAATCACTCCGCCATGCCGCCCATCCAAAAAACCCAGCCTGGATCGTCCACCCGATCACGCGCGTATTGGCCTTCACCCTGGGAGTGCTGGGGGTTCTGGCTATCGCCGCGCTGCTGGTCCCCGCCGCAAAAATCCACCTTAGCGCCGAAACCCAAACCAAAAGCATCATCATCTCGGTATCTGCCGACCCTGAAACCCAAAACGTAGACCTTTCGGGAGCAGTACCCGCGCAATGGAGCACTGTCACCGTCGAGGGGCGTGGGAATGTGCACACATCGGGCAGCACCCCCCTGCCAGACCACACCGCCAGCGGCGAAGTTGTCTTCACCAACCTCACCGACCAGGAAATCTCTCTCCCGTCGGCGACAATTATCAGCACATTGGACGCGGACCCCATTCGCTTCAGCACCACCGCATCAGCCAAGATTCCGCCTGATTCGGGGCAAACGACTGTACCTGTCCAGGCCACTTCCCCCGGGGCAATTGGCAATGTACACGCAAACAGTATTGCCACAATCGAAGGCCCAGTGGGGATGAAGCTGACGGTCACAAATCCGCGAGCCACCCTCGGGGGAGACAATCGGCTCGTCCCCAGCCCCAGCGAGGGAGATTACCAACAGCTTTACGATCAGCTTTTCGAAACTCTTGCCGAGACCGCCCTGGAAGAAATTGCTGCTTCGCTCGGATCCGGCGACATCCTCATCAGCGAGAAATCTCAACTCAAAGAAATTCTAGAAGAGACTTATACACCCAGCGAACCATCGCCCACAGATAATCTCGAATTGCTCCTGAGGCTGGAATTCCAAGCCCTGACAGTTTCGGGCGCAGACCTGCGTGAACTTGGGCGCTCGGCTCTGGCTGCCAATCTGCCTAAAAACTTCAGCGCTGACCCCGATTCGCTGGACGTGCAAAACCTGGGCGCGCCCACACTGGATGAAAGCAATCAAACCGCTCACTGGCGCATGCAGGCTCAATGGGAGATCAACGCTCAACTCGACCAGTCTCAGGCGATCAAACTTGCGCTTGGCTTAGCCCCATCGGATGCCGCCGACAGGCTGAGCGCGGCCCTTCCGCTGGAAACGCCCGCCGCTATCTCGCTGACCCCATCGTGGTGGCCGCGCCTGCCTTTTTTGCCCTTCCGTATTTCAGTAGATAGTGATCGCTAATGCGCATACTCGCCATTGACCCCGGAGAAAAGAATATCGGTCTAGCCCTGAGCGACCCCACGGGTACAATTGCCAACCCGCTGAAAGTGCTCGA
>JAYELX010000245.1:11476-16147 GCA_034717875.1 Chloroflexota bacterium
CCCTTCCGTATTTCAGTAGATAGTGATCGCTAATGCGCATACTCGCCATTGACCCCGGAGAAAAGAATATCGGTCTAGCCCTGAGCGACCCCACGGGTACAATTGCCAACCCGCTGAAAGTGCTCGAACACAAAGCCCGCGCCAAAGACGCCAAAGCCATCGTCCGATTGGCCGAGCAGTACAACGTCGAGCGCATTATCGTCGGGCAAAATCTCGACGTGGACGGCAGCCCCACCTATCAGGGCCGCAAAGCCCGCCGCCTGGCCGCAGCTATTCGCGCCCGCACCGACATCCGCATAGAATTTTGGGACGAATATGGCAGCACCCAAACCGCCCGGGACGCTCGCATCGCCATGGGTGTATCGCGCCGCAAACGCAGCGGTCACCTCGACGCATTGGCCGCAACAGTCATTTTGCAATCCTACCTCAACGCGAACCAAGCACTCTGTAAAGAAAATTTGTAAAGAATCTTGCTATGGCCGGTCTCCTAACCTCTTGCTGTGGCCGGTCTCCTGACCGAGCCAGGTGACAGCCACCTATAAACTCAACCCACACCCTGAATCATCTCGCTAACCAGCATGTTTTCTATGACAAGCCACTTTCGTAGGTGACAGTCACCTGTATTAATCACTTTCTATAAAATCATGAAACGATCTCCTTATCTCGCCATCTTTATTCTCGTTCTCATCGCTGCCCTCGGGTTGGCTCTTTTGTTTTTAATCGGCCTCCCCAGCTTGCAAAATCATCTTACAAGCACCTTTGGCCCACCGGCTCCCAACCTCGATTTTTTCGACCAGCTCACGCTCTCATTCCGGCTGCTCCAGTACCGCGACAACCTCACCACCCCCGCAAATCCGCACGCAGACGAAACACCTTTTCATGTTGATCTGGGGGAATCACCCACATCGATTAGCCAACGGCTGCAAGAACAAAGCTTGATTCAAAATGCGTCCGCCTTCCGAATTTATCTTATTTATAGCGGGATTGATACTCAAATTCAGGCCGGGGATTACGATTTTAGCCCGACATCTTCACCCATAGAAATTGCCGCCGCGTTGATGGACCCCAATCCCACCGCAGCGACTCTGGTAATTTTGGCTGGATGGCGACTGGAAGAAATTGGAGCGTCTTTGCCGACCTCGGGGTTGGCGATTGACCCGGAAACATTTATCACCGTGGGGAAAAACGCCGAAGGCCATTTGCTGCCCTGCGCGTACTCCATTCCCCGCACAACCACAGCCGCAGCCCTGCTTCAAATACTCCAAGCGTCCTTCGACCAAGCCGTGAGCGATGAAATGCAGGCCGGCTTCGAGCAGCAGGGCTTGAGCCTGACCGAAGCCGTCATCCTGGCCTCCATCGTCGAGCGCGAATCCGTGGTCGTTGACGAAATGCCCCAAATCTCCTCGGTTTTCCTCAACCGGCTGGGGGACGGCATCAAACTCGACGCCGACCCGACCGTGCAGTACGCCATCGGTTACAACCAAAGCCAAGAAACTTGGTGGACCAACCCCATCTCCGCCACCGATCTGCAATATGACTCGCCCTACAACACCTACATCTACCCCGGCCTGCCGCCCAGCCCAATCTGCAACCCCAGCATCAATGCCCTGCAAGCCGTGGCTTTCCCGGCCCAAACGCCCTACTACTACTTCCGCTCCGCCTGCGACAATTCCGGGCGCCACACCTTCGCCGAGACTTTCGAGGAACATGTGGGTAATGAATGTCCCTGATTCCTAGCGGCTGGCGGTCAAGAGCATTCGATTGGAAATCGAGGCTGGTCTGCGAAACCGACCTGCGTCGGTTGATAATCTAAAAATTTGGGCGATTGCGAAAGTCTCCTGACCGAGCATTCGATTGGAAATCGAGGCTGTCCTGCAAAACCGACCTACGTCGGTTGTTAATCCAAAAAATTAGGCAGCAGCCCCAGCCCCTTATTTTTTTCGCAACCAATCGCTCTGCGTGCCGCGCCAACAGACACCTGACACCTGACACCTGACACCCGATCACCTGACACCCTAACCCCCATGCACTTCGCCATCAACTACTCCCCCCAAGCCGCGCAGCTGCTTGCCGCCGGCAAAATCGAGATCGACTATTTCAAAACCCCGCCCTGGCCCGACATGATCGCCAAAGCAAAGAAATACCGTCCCGTCGCGGTTCACTTCCCCCTGCGGGCCGGAACGGGAAAACTTCACCAAACCAATTGGGCTGAAATCGAAGCTTTTCTAACAAGCACCGCCACGTTCTACGTGAACGCCCACCTGGTCGCCGACGCCCGTGACGGAATCCCGTTCGACTGCGACAATCCCAGCCCCGGCGAAATCGAGCAAATCATCGCCAACACCCACGCCGACGTGGCCGCGCTGGTGAGTCAATTTGGCGCCGAGCGCGTCATCGTGGAAAATGTACCCTACCGGGTGGAAGAGGGGTACGCCAACCGCACCAGCGTCTTGCCAGAAGTAATCAGCGAGGTGATCGAATCCCACGGCTGCGGCCTGCTGCTGGACATCTCACACGCCCGCATCAGCGCCGACGCCCTGGGGATGAAGCCCGAAGACTACATCCGCGCCCTGCCCATGCAGCGATTGCGCGAGCTGCACTTCACCGGCTTGCACGATTTAGGCGGCGGTCATTTGATGGACCATCTCTCCGTGTTGGAGGCTGATTGGCCCTGGTTGGATTGGGTTTTGGACGGGATCAAAAAAGAAGGTTGGGGTAAAGCACAGATGCTGGCTTTCGAATACGGGGGGGATGGAAACGAGTTCTTCGACGCACACAGCGACATTGAGGTCATCGCAGAGCAAGTGCCGAGGCTGTACGAGGTGTGCACTTAAATTTGTACCTTCTCAAAAAGCATGGGGAGCGTTTCAAGCTGAGACGTTTCTGCAATCAGCTGGCAAACGGATGGGCAGCGGATCGCTTTGCGTGCCTGTGGCAAGCGGATGCGTAGATGCGTAGTAGTAGATGCGTAGCGTAGCCACCGAATGAATTCGGCGTCTGGTACGGGAAACGTGTTCGAAACACGTTTGCAGTGCGTTTCGATCACCCGGTTGGTAATGCCACACGCAGGGAAGCGGAGTCGCCTTGGTGGGGCGCGTCTGTTGATCAGCGGATGGGTAGCGGATCGCTTTGCGTGCCCGTGGCAAGCGAATGTCTCCGCGAACTGCGGTAGTAGTCATCCGCTTGCCGCGCCGAAGGCGTGCAGAGCAAGGCACGCCATACCAAAGGTACGCATGCGGATGCACGCAAAGTGAGCGAAGCGATCCACTATAAATCCGCTGACCAGCCCCGACATGGATTGAAATCCATGTCTCAAAGCTCAAGTCGATTAAAATCGACTACCACGTAAGTCAAATTCATCCGACTTATACAATAATCGATTTCAATCGATTTAAGCTATTAGCCTGCAATTTATTAGCAGGCGGCTTGCGCAATTTATTAAGGTCATTTTTAAAAGCAATCTTTTTGAGCCATGCCCCTTTTTTACAAACCCCAGAGGGGGGATTTCCCCCTCTTGACACCCCCTTAGAGATTTATAATCCAGCAATCAAAAATCAGAATCCGCCATCCCCTACCGGGGACGCAAAGCGGTGGAGACTACCACCCGAAAACCGTAGAGGTCGCTCCAACGAGGAAAGTGCCTGTAGCGGTAAGCGCAACGCGCGTACCCATGATTGTCGATCCAGGAACTGCCGCGAACGACGCGGGGCGAATCTCCAACATCCGTGGCTTCGCGGCCGTCATCCGGATCATAAGGATAATCTCTATACAAACTGCGTGTCCATTCCCAGACATTGCCAGCCATGTCCGTACAACCATAAGGTGAATCACCCTGGGGAGAATATTTACCCACATGAGTGATGTCACCAACGCCACCTTCTTCTGAATTGCATCTTTTCGGATCCCATTCGCTGCCCCACGGGTAGATCAATCCATCCGTGCCTCGGGCAGCTTTCTCCCATTCGGCTTCACTGGGCAGGCGGAATACCTGTCCGCTCTCCCGGCTGAGCCACTCGCAAAAGGCCACAGCCTTTTTAAACGACACCCGCACGACCGGATGGTTCGGCTTTCCTTTCAAGCTGCCTGAGTAGTCCTCAAATTTATGCCCACTTTTCTCGACAAAAGGACGGATTTGAGCCACGGTCACGGGATACTTGCCAATATAGTACTCAGGGAGATGCAAGCGGTGTTGGAGCTGTTCATTAATATTAGCATGTTTGTCCACATTCTCATCGCTGCCCATCAAAAACTCACCCGCCGGTATGCGGATCAACTCCATCTCCACGGGTTTGGTCAGGGTCAACTTTTTATAGCCAACTTTGACCTGGGCCTCAGCAACCCAGCGCAGACGCACCCCAGCATCCGTCATGGCGGTGACGGTCACTTTTTCAGTAGGCGCGCCTACATGGCGATAGGTTTTATTGAAATCAAATTGCCGCTCTGCGCCTATGGATAAATCAAAGGGATCGTCCAATAACGTTCGGCCGTGCCGGGCCATGACCTGGTTTAAGTCCATGCCGCCATCGTTGAACATTTTCAGGTTCCAGGATACCGGTTTTCCCAGTTCAACAGTATCTGAATCAGGAGCGAGTTTCAATGCCAGGTGAGGCGGCTTTTGCACTTCGACAATGGCGCTGACTTCCCGGCTGATTCTTGGCCCGAACAAACGCA
>JAYELX010000246.1:0-3159 GCA_034717875.1 Chloroflexota bacterium
CTTCGTTCATTACAGTGCCATTCAATCGGAGGGCTATCTCAAACTGGTTGAGGGCCAGAGTGTGGAGTTTTTCATCGAGGAAGACCCCAAAGGCATCCAGGCCACAAAAGTGGTTCCTCTCTAGAAATGGGTTACTACAAAACGAATCCAACAAAGCCGCCGGAAGGCGGCTTTGTTAGTTAATGCTATCAAAGCCATGCCGACTCGATAGTTTGCCCTACTCAGGCGTCAGGGGCATCGTATTTAGGTTTAGAAACAGGAAGCGTCTCTCCTTTGTTTATATGAATCACCCTGACTCAAGCATAAAATTGGCTGTCAACGAGAGAACCTTTATGCTACAATAAATAAAAGGAGGTAATTAATATGTTCGTCAATAAGGACGAGCGTGGTCAAGGGCTCCTCGAATACGGTATGCTTATTGTTTTAGTTGCTGTTGTCGTTATGATTATTGTTGTCGTTTTCGGGCCCGCTGTTGGTAATATTTATAGTAACGTGATTGTTAATTTCTAGTTCGAACCACGCTCTCCGCATCTCATCCTACTAGGCTCATTTCGCCACCCAGGTAGATCAGCTTGGGTATGAACACGCGCTTGATAAGGGACAGATCAACATGGAGAGTGAGCCAGACAGGGAGATCACGTTCACCATCGAACTAGTAGCTTGAATTTTTACGCTGAGTGGGGCTAACGCCACGGTAAGGTTACTTCGGTGAATAGGGTTTTGGGTATTTACTTATACACCCACTATTTTGCCCGAAGAATCCCCATTCTTATTCGAACCCGCGTTGATGAATGACAAACTTATCTAGCCAACGAGTTGGGATAAGCTTAACCAGGATGGCTACAGCTTTGGCGTCAGCTCCCACGCGGTAGCGGAGCTTTGGCCAACGTGCGGTTAGGGCGCGGGCAACGGTGCGGGCAACGGTATCGGGCGGTGTTCCTGAATGCTCCCCTTTTAGAATGGTATTTAGCGTGATTTCCATGGATGGGCCATAAAGGTCGAATGCTTTTTGGGGCAATCGAGCGAACAATTTCTCCGCCGCTGACAGCGATTTATCCCAGATTGGTGTTTCTATGCGACCCGGCTGGATGATGATGACATCTATCCCCCAGGGGGAAAGCTCTTGCCGCAGGGTATCCGAAAAAGCCTCGAGAGCGAATTTAGAAATGGAGTACGGCCCCATAAAGGGCGCGGCAGTCATCCCGCTGACGGAGCTTATGTTGACAACGCGCCCTTTGGCTTTGCGCAGCAGGGCTAAAAATGCTCGCGTGACAGCAATTTGCCCGACCAAATTGATTTCGAATACCCGGCGCACATCGTCAAGTTGAACGAATTCCATTGGGCCGGCGCTGGCAATTCCGGCGTTGTTGACAAGACCTGCCAACCCCGCGTCTTCGACTGCCGCGGTTACACGGTCGGCGGCAGCGGCGATCGCATCTTCGTCGGTGATATCTAAAAATAGCGGAGTCAATCTAGGGGATGCCTGCGCTGATAACTTTTCGGCGTCTTCTTGCTTACGGACACCCGCAAATACACGAAAACCTGATTTGTCTAAATGCAGCGCACTGGCTTTTCCAATGCCGCTGGACGCGCCGGTAATAACGACTGTTTTTTTTACCATAGTTGGATTGTTAGGCTAAGAGTTTGAATTACGTAGATTTTGGATTACCCAGATAGCGAAGGTCTCCTGACCGAACGGTGCAACTGTCTAATTCAATATCGCTCGGTTGGTACCCAGGAGGCGTGGTCAGGTGACTCGGTCAGGTGACCGGTCACAGCAATTGGGCCATTGGGCTCGACTCCCAATCGATTAAAATCGATGCTAGTTCGCGAACCCCACCTACGTCGGTTGACAACCCAATCCACGTAGGTGGATTTTACAATCCAGCTTCGAATTTATTCGATTGGTTCTGTCAGAGACATTCGCTATCCCGTGGAAATTTCGGATTACAATCTAGCAGGCCTTCGCCATCCCATTTTATCAAACTGCGCGTAGGGCGGTTTTCCCCGCAGGGGAATAACCACCGCAACTTCAATTTATATTACAACCTGGCAGCCAGGAAGGGCACCAGCATTTCGTCGGGGTGCAGACCGCCATGACGCCCGCGCAGATGATTGTCTTTATCAGCCCACCACAGGTAGGCATCGTCTCGGGCGGCTACAATTAGATCGCCCAGGCGGGAGCGCAGGTTGGGATGCTCTGGGCCGGGGCCGAATAAGCCGCTTTGCAAGGCTTGCTCTGAGCTGAAATGGGTGAATTTACCCGGCCAGGCAGCATCGATATATTGCTTGACTGCCTCGAGTTGCCCGGAGCGGGGGAAAAGATAGGCCAGCCGATTTTCTCCGCTGGGACGCAGATGAAGCATTTTATTCAATTTTTGGTGATTTTTCAATAAATAGTCGTCTTTATCCGGGGTATAAATTTGCCCATGGTCGGCAGTCAGGATGACAAGAGTATCTTTCTTTGCTTCGACAGCGATGCGGTCGAGGAAGAATTTTTCGAAAGCGGCGCTGAAATGGGCAAACTCGGCGGCGGTGCGTTCATCGTCGGGGCAGTGATGATGCGAAAGACCGTCCACCGCGCCCCAGTATGTCCACGCGTAGATGCGCTCGTGGGGCTTGTTTTCGAGCAATTCTCGCACGCTGATCCACAAGTCGGCGGGGGTGCTGAAGGGGTATATTTCCGTATCTCGAATGAACATCCGCGAGAGGCCGGAGCGGGCGATACTGTAATGCTGGAATGCGTAGGGCATCACTCCATGAGAACGCAGGTGCGGGCCCAGAGTAGGGAGGGTCATGAATTCTTCGGGGTCGAAACCTGCTTTTTCCAGGCTGCCGACGCCTTCGCGGAAGGTCATTGGTGAGTGCAAGATCATGTTGGCGACGATGCCATATTCTTTGAGCCAGACTTCATAGCCGACGATGCCGTGCGCCGCGGGGCTTTGCCCTGTCCATAGCGATGTGATCGCCGCGGTGGTTGTGCTGGGGGTTATGGATGTCAATGGGGCCAGCAACCCTCTTCGAGCGAGTCTGTTCCACACGCTGGTGGTGTCGTTTTTCATCCAGCGTTGGAAATGATGCAAAGCGAGTCCGTCCATCAGGATCAAGATTACGCGGCGGATGTCCCCTAAGGCTTCCACAGAGGCGAGTATCTCCGGG
>JAYELX010000247.1:0-3156 GCA_034717875.1 Chloroflexota bacterium
AGGCTTCAAGCCGCCTCCTATCAAGATAGCATTGGGGCGTGCCATGAACCAAGTTTGGCCTGCTTTCATCCAACCAAGTGGATTGGACGTACAAGCCCTCAGCCGCGATCCCGCGGTGGTGAGCCGTTATGAACAAGACCCCCTGGTGCATGATCGCGTCTCGGCGCGCTTGTTCGTTGGCTTTTACGAGGCTGGTTTGTGGGCATTGGAACACGCCGCAGAATTTCCTGTGCCGCTCTTGTTGATGCACGGCAGCGATGATACCCTGACTTCCCCAGAAGCCAGCCGGGCTTTTGCTGCCAGCGTTGGAGAGCGTTGCACCCTCAAGGTTTGGGATGGTCTTTATCACGAGATCCACAACGAGCCGGAACAGGAACAGGTTTTTGACCAGATCATTGCTTGGTTGAGGCAAACTCTGGGGAATGCTTCGTGATGAACGAAGAAATAAATCCATACCCTGCGCCCTGTCCAAGCGGGACCTGTCCCAGGGTGCCGTGGACCAGCCGAGATGTCTGGGTGAGCGCAGGGATTTTATTTTTCTTATTATTTCTTGTTGCGGGCAGCGCCTTTCTACTTCCGGCCCTGGATGCCGGATTGCTTTTGATAGGGGGAGAATTATTGTTTCTACTTCCTGTCTGGTGGTTGGGGCTTAGAAAACACAACGCCTCTTGGAACGATTTGGGGTTGCGCAATTTCGCCGCAAGTTCGCTTGGCTTGGGGTGTGGATTGATGATACTCTCTTGGGGGTTTAATCTTGTCTACAGCCTGATGCTGGCAATTTACGGTTTGCAGGTGCAGCCTGATATTAAACTCTTGTTTGCTGATATCTCGTCCCCGGGGTGGATTTTTATTGCCGGAGTGGTGATTGCGCCCGTGGTAGAGGAGATCATTTTTAGGGGTTTCATTTTTGCCGGGCTGCGCGGCCGCTATGGTTGGAAAAAGGCCGCTTTGATCAGTTCGGCTCTTTTTGCTTTGATACATATTCAGCCGCTGGCAGTAATCCCCATTTTCATTTTGGGGCTTATATTTGCGTATTTATACCAACGCAGCGGCTCGATTTGGCCCGCCATTATTATGCACATGAGTACTAATGCGCTGGCTTTGGGGGCTGCTTACATCGTCTCAGAATACTTTCAAGTCTAAGTTCACACTGGCAGGTAGGGAAACCTGCCCTACGCACTTGCAATCCTCCCTCTCCCCCTTGCCGATTCAAACCACTCCATATAAAATCACAGCATGGCCAAGAAAAAACCCACTCCCGTACGCAAACAATATCTTGATATAAAAAATCAATATCCCGAAGCAATCGTTTTTTTTCGTTTGGGGGATTTCTACGAAACCTTCGATGAGGATGCCAAGACAATTTCGCGTATTTTAGATATCGTGCTCACCTCGCGCAATGTGGGCAAAGGCAACCGCGTGCCCATGGCCGGGATTCCCCACCACGCTGCCGAGAATTACCTGGGCCGCTTGATCGATCAGGGTTATCACGTTGCTATCTGTGAACAGATCGGCGACGAACCTGTCAATGGGTTAATGCCCCGCGATGTTGTGCGCGTAGTCACCCCCGGAACCATAGTCGAGCCTGCCTTGCTGCCGAGCGATGCCAACAACTACCTTGCCTGTGCCGTGGTGGACAATGACCGGGCCGGCGTGGCTTATGTCGACATCACCACCGGCGAGTTTGCGGCCACCGAGTTGAGCAGCGCGGATACGGACATTGACGAGATACTCAATGCCGAATTGATCCGTCTGGGCCCGGTGGAGATTCTCTGTCCAGATGGTCTTTCGCTTGCAGATGGAATCCCGGGCCATATCACCACCTGGCCTGATTGGAGGTTCGAGCACTCGCGCTGCGAAGATGCTTTAATCGGCCATTTCGAGGTAGCCTCCCTGGATGGCTTCGGTGTGCGCGGATTGCCTATGGCGGTGCGCGCGGCTGGGAGCCTGGTTCAATATCTCGAAAAAACGCGGCCTTCCGCCCTGGCCCTGCTTGCCGGTTTGAGTTCTTACCAACTGACAGAATTTATGACCCTCGATGCCGCTACCCGCCGCAACTTGGAGCTGACTGAAACATTGCGCGGCGACAAAGTGGAAGGTTCATTGCTGGGAGTTTTTGCTGATACCATCACGCCGATGGGCAAACGTCTGATGCGTCAATGGGTTAGTAAACCGCTGCTGGATGTGGAGCAGATTCACCGGCGTCAAGACGGGGTAGAGTATTTCTTCGAGAATGGATTGACTCGCACGGAGATACGCGAGGCCCTCAAGCCGGTATCGGATTTGGAGCGGTTGACTAATCGAGTGATTGGGAGCGCAGCCCACCCTCGGGACCTGGTTGCCATCCGTGAAACATTGCAGTTACTGCCCGGCTTGCGCAGCCTCTTCCCCGCAGATGATCCCTCCCTAAATGAAGTTTTAGCCAAATTTCACCTTTGCACCCAAGAGTTGGATTTCCTCGAAAGCGCGCTGGCCGATGATCCTCCGGCTGTCTTGGGCAATATCGGCGTGATCCGGTCAGGCTTTGCCAAAGAACTGGACGATGTGATCGCATCATCCCAACATGCGCGTGAATGGATCAAAGATTTGGAGCCACAGGAGCGCAAACGCACGGGCATTTCTTCTCTAAAGGTGGGTTACAACAAAGTGTTTGGATATTATATCGAGGTGACCAAGACCAACACCGACAAAGTGCCCGATGAGTACATCCGCAAACAAACCCTGGTGCGGGCCGAACGCTATATCACCCCGGAATTGAAGGAATACGAGAGTCTGGTGCTCAACGCCGAAGAGGAGATCAAAGAGATCGAGCGGCGCTTGTTCGAAGATGTGTGTCGGCGTTTGGCGGGGACGGCTAAAAAGATGCTCTTCACGGCGCGGACCATTGCTAAGTTGGATGTGTTCGCTACATTGGCTGAAGTGGCTGCACTCAATGCGTATGTGCGCCCTGAGGTTGTGGCCGAAGATGTGCTGAACATTAAAGATGGCCGCCACCCGGTTGTCGAGCGCATGATGCCGGGCGGAAAACGTTTTGTGCCCAACGATGCAATTTTCGAAGATGGGGAGCGAGTGCGCATTGTCACTGGCCCGAACATGTCTGGCAAAAGCACGTTTTTGCGTCAAGTAGCCCTGATTGCGCTGATGGCCCAGATGGGC
>JAYELX010000248.1:0-3153 GCA_034717875.1 Chloroflexota bacterium
AACTTGGTCTCGATACAAATTCTCCGCCAGCGCTCCGAATTCACTCGACCGGCGTTTGCTCTATTACTCGAAGAGTACTCCTTCGGAGCAAGTGTAACCTTAATTTCCTTTCCATATGAACCATCCCTAATTCTGCATTCTATATTCATCACACATCATTTAAAAAGGACTATTTTCATGGCAACAGAAAAACCAATTATCATTGTAAAAATTGGGGGAACGGAGGGGGTAGACTTTTCAGCTATATGTAGAGACGCGGCCGCACTTATTGAATCTGGTCAACGCTTGATTCTCGTACACGGTGGTTCGGCAGAGGCTAACGCATTGGGGGAGGCCGTCGGCTATCCGCCCCGCTTTGTGACATCACCTTCGGGGTTCACCAGCCGCTACACTGATCGTAAAACGCTCGAAATATTTGCTATGTCCGTAAACGGTAAAGTCAATACTATGCTGGTGGAACAGCTGCAAACTTTGGGCATCAACGCTTTGGGCTTAAGTGGGCTGGATGGTCGGCTAATGACGGCTAAACGCAAATCAGCTATTCGGATTGTCGAAAACGGCAAACTCAAAGTTTTGCGTGATGATTACACCGGCAAAATCGAAAAAGTTAATGCGACCTTGCTCACCATTTTACTGGAGGCAGATTATCTGCCCGTAATCGCGCCGATGGCCGTCAGTCGCAAAGGGGAAGCTCTAAATGTGGACGCAGACCGAGCCGCAGCCGAGATAGCCTCAGCGCTGAAAGCCAAGACTCTGTTGCTGCTCACCGCTGTGCCCGGTCTGCTGCGCGAATTTCCCGACGAGAGCAGCCTAATTCCCAGGCTGCCCCGCGCTCAACTGGAAGATGCTTTCGAAATCGCCCAGGGGCGCATGAAAAAGAAAATACTCGCAGCGCAAGAATCGCTGGAAGGTGGAGTGGAAAGAGTCATCATCGCTGATGGGCGCGTGAAGAAACCAATCAGTAACGCGCTGGCAGGCAATGGAACAGTAATTAAATGATGAATGGTGAATAAAAAACGATGAATTAAGTATTCACCATTCATCATTCACTATTCGTTAATCTGCATGTTACAGCTATGAAAACAGCAAGCCTCGTCCTAGAAGACGGCACTATCATAACTGGCGAACCGTTCGGCGCAACCGCAGACGCGGTATTTGAGCTGGTCTTCAACACCAGTATGACCGGCTACCAAGAAATTATTACCGATCCATCGTACCGTGGGCAGGGAGTGTTGTTCACGGTCTCGCATATTGGCAATGTGGGTATCAATCCCGAAGATTACGAATCGGATCGCCCCCAAGTTTCAGCGGTGGTGACACGCTCCCTAAGCCGGATGGTTTCCAACTGGCGGGCAAGGCGTGACCTGGATGGTTGGCTTTCCGAACACGGCGTCCCCGCTATCAGCGGCGTGGACACGCGCTACTTGACCCGCAAATTGCGCGACCAGGGAACCATGAAAGCCGCACTCTCCACGCAAGGCACCGACCCCGAAGAATTACTGACCCGCGCTCGCACCTGGCCCGGCTTGGATGGTTTGGATATGGTGCAGGAGGTGACTTGCAAAGAGGCCTATTCCTGGAAAAGTGATGCTGCCCAAAAATGGCAGGAACATTCAGCATTTAGCAATCAGCATTCTGCATTCAGTAATCAGCATTTATCATTCCACGTCGTCCTTTATGATTTCGGCGCCAAGCGCAACATTCTCCGCCACCTGGCAGCGCGTGGAGCACGGGTGACCGTTGTTCCTGCTGACACAACCGCTGATGATACTTTGTCGCTACAACCCGACGGGGTGGTGCTTTCCAATGGTCCTGGCGATCCCGAAGGTGTATCTTATGCTATCGAAGCGACACGCAAGTTGATCGACAATGACATTCCCTTGCTGGGTATCTGCCTGGGACATCAGATCATAGGCCTAGCTCTGGGTGGATGTACCGCCCGTCTCAAGTTTGGGCATCACGGTGGTAACCATCCCGTCAAGGATCTGCGTACAGGCCGTGCCCTGATTACCGCCCAAAACCATAATTATTATGTTGTAACCGATAGCCTAGACCCCGAACAGGTCGAAATCACCCACATCAGTCTGAACGACAACTCGCTCGAAGGGATGTGCCTGCGGAATAAGCCTGTTTTGAGTGTACAGTTCCACCCCGAAGCCGCGCCGGGGCCCCATGACGCCAGCGAGGTTTTTGACAATTTCTTTGATATTCTTTAGAATTCGGAAACATCGAAAACCTCACAGGTTTCCATAAGAATTCTCAAAGAACAACACTTTTTATAGCCCATAGTTTATAGGCAAACAATCATCAAAAAAAACCTGTGAGGTTTATTGGACGGTGAGGACAATTATGATGAAATCGCTTGCTCCTCTTCAACCAGGCCTGTATTACCATATCTACAATCGCGGCAACAATCGCGAAGACCTATTCTACGAGGAGCGAAATTACCATTACTTTTTGCAACTTTACACTCGTCACATATACTCAATTGCGGACACTTTCGCATATTGTTTGATGCGTAACCACTTTCATTTGTTAGTGCGAATAAAAGAGACCTCACAGGTCTTAGAGACCTGTGAGGTCTTCAACCCCTCGCAATATTTCTCGAACCTTTTCAACGCCTACGCAAAAGCCATCAATAAGGCTTACGGGCGAACAGGTAGTTTGTTCGAAGAACGATTTGGACGTGTTGAAATTACTTCGGACGCGCATTTCGTCCATTTGATTTTCTACATTCACTTCAATCCGCAAAAACATGGATTTGTGGACGATTTTTGCGATTGGAGATGGTCGTCTTACAATACGTTGCTCTCAACTGGTACGACGAAACTCAAACGTGCTGAAGTTTTGGATTGGTTCGACGGAAGGGCGGGGTTTGAGGAATTCCATCGCGGGCTGGTTGATGAAAAAGCTTTGCAAATGTTGATTGATGAAAACATCCAGTAAAATGAACGGAATATCTCACACGAGACCTCACAGGTTGCTACTAAGATTTTCAGAGATAAGTACGTTTGCAAACGCAAAATCGGGATGGTTCATATGGAAAGGAAATTAAGGTTACACTTGCTCCGAAGGAGTACTCTTCGAGTAATAGAGCAAACGCCGGTCGAGTGAATTCGGAGCGCTAGCGGAGAATTTGTATCGAGACCAAGT
>JAYELX010000249.1:0-3133 GCA_034717875.1 Chloroflexota bacterium
CGCTGCCGGCGGTATCGGCTTCCATAATGGGAACCAGTTGCATTTGTCGAAGTCGTTTCGCACATTGCGCCAACGCCTGAGGGTGAGAAAGAACCCGGCGTACCTGGCTCAATTCCACCCCGGGTAAGGCCATCAGGCAATGACTGACGCGTAAGTAGTATTCCCCCACAATCTCTAACTCATTTTGCAAGAGCATGTCGTAATTGCGATGAATACTGCCCGCCAGGGAATTTTCGATCGGAAGTAGGCCGTGGGTGGCATCACCGCTCGCCACAGCAACGAAGATATCCTCGAAAGTATAACAAGGCAAAGGGGTAATTTCGACCCTAAAGTATTTTATCGCCGCCAGCTCGCTATAAGCTCCCAGTTCTCCCTGAAAGGCAATTTTAAGATTATTCATTTTATTCTACGTAATCCAACCATTCTTCGGAGCGTTTACCTTCACCTTTGACTGTTTCGAAGAAATTTTCTTGCAAAGCATCCGTCACAGGCCCCCGATGACCATCACCAATTTGACGATGATCAATCATGCGCACTGGCGTGACCTCGGCCGCGGTGCCGCATGCAAATACTTCATCGGCAATATAAAGTTGATCCCGCGAAATAGGCTCTTGGATTACTCGATAACCCAGATCACTTAACAGAGTAATAACTGCGTCACGGGTGATGCCCTCCAATATAGTGGCCTGAGGGGGTGTATAAATGATATCATTCCTGACCAGGAACAGGTTCTCACCCGTACACTCTGCCACGTACCCAGCTGGGTCCAGCATAATGGCTTCATCGTAACCTGAGCGCACCGCCATTGTTTTTGCCAGCACTGAATTTACATAATTGCCCCCGATTTTGGCCTTTGTCATTGTGACGTTGATGTGATGACGCGTGAATGACGAAACTGTCATGTGAACCCCTTTCGTCAGCCCGTCTTCGCCGAGGTAAGCTCCCCATTCCCAGGTAGAAATGCTCACCCGCGGGGTGGTGCCGTCCAGATTCAAAGCCATGGAGCCTTCCATGAAAATCAAAGGACGGATATAGCAGGATTTATACTTGTTAGCTCGAATAGTATCACAAACTGCCTGATGTAAATCATCAATCGAATAAGGAAAATCACGGATGCCAAAAATATGGGCAGAATTCAAGAATCTTTTTAGATGCTCATGCAGCCGAAATACAGCCGCGCCTTGACGTGTCTCGTAAGCGCGAATGCCTTCGAAAACGCTGAGTCCATAATGCAAAGCAGCAGTGAGAACATGCACGGTAGCTTGCTCATAAGGGACAAGTTCTCCGTCCATCCAAATGTAGTCTGATTTAAAGTTCATTGTATTTCTCCTCAGGAATGCTGGTAGGTTGGTAGGTTGGTAGGTTGGGGGGATTTCGGGGGCCGGAGGCGGGCCACACGGTTGCACGATGTGTACCGAAGGTAGGCAGAAAAGAAGTTGAACTTTTTCATAATCAAGTGAACCTGTATATTCGAACCTGGAAAGGATGCGCAGAGATTTATTTTTGTTTTTTCTCCGCGTCTCTGCTACTCTGCGGCTCTGCGTTAAATCTAGTCAGCTTTGCCGTTGCCGTCGATAGCCTTGCGTGCCTGTTCGGCAAAGGCGTGAAAATCAAGTCGAAGCTTCGTCGAACGGTTACACTGCATCGATTTGTCGAACAATTACTTTGGTCATTTCAGTCGTGTCGAGCGATGCTTCGCCAGACTGCGCCAGGTCGATGGTGCGATGCCCAGCGTTGATAGTTTGATTGACAGCCGATTCGATAACCCGAGCTTCAGCTTCCAGCCCCAGGGAGTGGCGCAGCAACATTGCCGTGGAGAAGATCGTTCCAATCGGGTTGGCAATCCCTTTCCCAGCAATATCCGGGGCCGAACCATGAATTGGCTCATACATACCGAGCGGATACCCGTGGCGGTTGGTGCTTTCGCCCAAAGATGCTGAGGGCAAATTGCCCATTGAACCAGTCAGAACGGAGGCCTCGTCCGTAAGAATATCACCGAACATATTTGCTGTCACCATCACGTCAAAGGATGCTGGGCGTGTCAGCAGGTGCATGGTGGCCGAGTCAATCAGCAAATACTCCAATTCGACGTCTGGATATTCTTCGGCAACCTGGGTCACAACCTGCCGCCACAAACGCGACGATTCCAGCACATTAGCTTTATCGACGGATGTAACCTTGTTGCGACGCTCACGCGCCAAATCGAAGGCCAAACGCGCGATGCGATCCACTTCGCTTTGTGTATACGCCATGGTATCGACAGCTTGCTCCTCACCGTTGACTATCCGCCGTTCGCTGGGTTCTCCAAAGTAGATTCCGCCGGTCAATTCGCGCACCACTAACAGGTCTGTGCCTTGTAAATAATCTAATTTCAGCGGTGAAGCAGTGCTGAGTTCGGGGTGCGGCTGCACGGGGCGCAAATTGGCAAATAGCCCCAACTCTTTACGCAGCCCCAGCAAACCTTGCTCTGGGCGCACAGCGGCGGTGGGATCATCCCATTTCGGACCGCCCACCGCGCCCAGCAGAACAGCGTCCGCGCAACGGCAAGCGTCCAATGTCGCGGTGGGCAATGCCTCACCGTGAGCGTCGATAGCCGCCCCGCCAACAACGTACTCCGGCATCTCGAAAGTATGCTCGAACCGCTCGCCAACAGCTTCCAGCACCGTGCGAGCCGCGTTCACGACCTCAGGGCCAATGCCATCACCGGGAAGTAAAATTATTTTTGCTTGCATCAAAACTCCTTGTGTTTGGGGTAATACTATTTATAAACTCCCCTCGCCCTTTGGGAGAGGGGTTGGGGGTGAGGGACGGGATATCTCGTTCCATCCGCTTCGCGAAGCATGCCTTGGTACTGCGGTGGAATGCTTCATCACTTACAATTTAACCACTACCGTATTTTGGTCTATCATCTTTTGCCCTCACCCCGGCCCTCTCCCTCAGGAGAGGGAGAAAACCCATTTTTCTTGGGATAACACTCTTCATAAAGAAAGCACCGACTCCCCTCGCCCTTTGGGAGAGGGGTTGGGGGTGAGGGACGGGATATCTCGTTCCATTCGCTTCGCGAAGCATGCCCTTGGTACTGCGGTGGAACGCTTCATCACTTACAATTTAACCACTACCGTATTTTGGTCTA
>JAYELX010000250.1:0-3133 GCA_034717875.1 Chloroflexota bacterium
ACGATTGGCGGCGGGTCGGTGGTGGACTCTCGTCCCCAAAGACGGCATAAGCGTTTTGATCAAAGAGTTTTAGATCGCTTCGAAGCTTTGGCCGGAGGGGCTCCAACGGATATTATTTTACAGGCTTTGTTATCTCTCGGCGCGGCCCCGCTGAACGTTGTAATTGACCGGGCCAGCCTGGATCAAGATGTCGCCGATCAAGCATTGGGCCAAGTTATCGAATCGGGACAAGCAATCCTCTTGGAGGGGCAACAGTCCGCAAAGTCTGAAGCATTGATTGTCAGCCGTGAGTATTTGCAGCAGTTCGCTGATCGTGCTGAGGAAAATCTAACCAAATATCATCATAATTTTCCTCTTCGGCGCGGTATTCCCCGAGAAGAATTAAAGAGTCGTTTGAAGGTGTCGGCGCGGGTGTTTGATGCTATGCTTCAGCGGTTGATTGAAGATGGATGCTTGAAAGACACTTACTTGCAGCAGAATTTGCCGGGTATGAACCCTGTCCCCGTCGTGTTTCATCCCGATCATTCCGTAAACTTCACCACCGCTCAGCAAAAAGATGTGGGACGTCTGTTAGAGAAATTCGAGGCTGAGCCTCACTCACCACCTACAATCAAGGAGTGCGTTGATGATGTGGGCGGCGAGGTATACAATGCTTTGATTGATCTCGAAAAGCTGATACCCGTATCTGGAGAGGTGGTCTTCCGACGCGGGGTTTATGATGCCATGGTTGAAGATATCAAACAGATTTTGGGACAAGACGAAACTACCAGTGTGGCGAAGATACGCGATCACTTTGCTACCAGCCGCCGCTATGCTCTGGCCTTATTGGAGCATTTGGACAGTATCGGCCTTACCGTTAGGATAGGGAACGTGCGAAAGTTGAAAGCAAAATAAATTGAGGATACTTATGTGGATCGAAGAAATCAAAAAGATCAAAGAACAACATTCCAGGGTAAGGCTTTGACCGCACCAACTAGTAAGCGGATTTATAGCGGATTAGCGGACGCATCTGCCAATCCGCTAATCTGCTACCCTTCCGCTTGTCAACAGCATGCAGAGCGACCCAACTTTCTCTCGTTCCTATGCTCCGCGTGGGAACGTCCAGCAATAATGCTTAGCGTTCCACCTAGGCGACGCGGAGCGTCATTCCCACGGTGACACCGCAGAGCGATGTCACCAGATAAAACTTTCTCTCCCACGGTGACACCGCGGGCACCTACAGGTGTGCTACGCGAAGCGATGTCACCAGATAAGTATACGACATGATATAATCTTAGTATCCGTGGTTCAAATACTAATAAGCGAGTGATATGATGAAAATACAATCCCAACAAAAAGGAACATTTGGCACCTATCTTGATCTGGTAAAGGGTAAACGTTCGGTTGAACAATCGTCCGATGATTTGTTGTTTGGTTTGCTGAAATCGCTCTCGGAAACTGATCCGCAACCAATTCCCGATGTGTTGAGCACCAGCGGTATGTCCGTTAGTGAATTTGCCACCTCCCTTCAGACGCTCCAAGAATTAGATATGGTCAATGTGGGCGAAGAGGAAGATAGAGGTAAAGTTGTTGCGCTAACGGCGGGAGGAGCAAGGTTTGTAAGTTTTCGGGGTGGTGCAGAAGGGGAAGATTAGCCATGAGCTTCGATTGGGCAACACTGAGCGATTTCGTATTCGTGGGCGTTCTGGGCGCATTGGTAGGTATGGGAGAATTGATTTCCCGCTACCGTGATGATCCCTGGGATACTTTACAACGGAAACCAGGCCTGGTCTATGTTGGCTTGAATACGTTTGTTTCCATTGCCGCTCTGATATTAATACGCGGATTTGGATGGACCTTTGGCGCCAATAGCGATTCTGTACGTTGGACGCAGGTGTTGGTAGCCGGTTTTGGGGCTATGGCCCTTTTCCGTTCGTCTCTTTTTACCGTGCGTATCAGCGACCAAGATGTTCCGGTCGGGCCGAACAGCTTTCTTCAGATTGTTCTTGCTGCCGCCGATCGCGAAGTAGACCGCCGCCGGGCGACAATACGCGCTGAGCGTGCAAAAACAATCATGAAGGACGTGTCTTTTGATAATGCTATGGTGTCTCTGCCTGCTTTTTGTATTGCATTGATGCAGAATTTACCCCCCAATGATCAGGCAGAATTACAAGAAGATGTCGATAAGCTGGCCGCGGCGGATGTTATTGATGCCGAGATAAAATCGTTTCTCCTGGGGGCCGCGTTGATGAATTATGTTGGCGAAGATGTGCTGAAAGCCGCGGTTGCATCGTTGGATGATCATATCCATAGCCCTGCTCAACCTGCGGAAGGTGCCAATGGTGTTGACGCGTCTTTAGAATAACATCCCCCTGAACGTTTGCTAGGGGGTGATGATATAATTCAACATTTCTTGGCTCTCACTAAAATGCTCTCTCTGGTCGCTACGCCATGCCGCGTCATTCAATCATGGCCGTTTACCCGCGCCTACCTGACACCTGACACCTGACACCTGACACCTGACCCCAATGACAAACAAACCAAAAACCTGGAACCGAATAATCTCTCGTATACCCAACCCCCACCTTTTACAAACTTGGCAATGGGGGCAAGTCAAATCTCAATACGGATGGGAACCGATTTACCGCACCTGGGGGGATGATGCCAACCCCGACGCGGCCGCGCTGATCCTTGAGCGGCGGATGCCCATTGTTGGATTCGCGACCCGTTTGAGGGTGATGTATGTCCCCAAGGGGCCGCTGCTTCGCGATTGGGGCGACGAATCCCTCCGTGAGCGAGTATTGGATGATTTGCAGAAATTAGCCCGCCAGCGTGGAGCTATTTTTATTAAAATTGATCCCGACATCCCCGTGGGAACGGGTGTGCCTGCCAAACCTGATGCCGAGGAGAATCCGTTGGGGGAAACCGTACGTTTAGATTTTCAGCGGCGCGGCTGGAGATTTTCCGAGGAGCAAATTCAGTATCGGAACACTGTTTTGGTTGATCTCACTGCCTCCAAAGACGAGATGCTTTCTAGCATGAAATCGAAGACCCGCTACAATATCCGTTACGCCGGACGCAAGGGCGTCGAAGTGCGTATAGGCACAAAAGATGACTTTGATATGCTTTATCACATGTACGCGGAGACTTCCAA
>JAYELX010000251.1:0-15971 GCA_034717875.1 Chloroflexota bacterium
ATGATTGATATTGATCGCCTCATACGCAGGTAAGTCTCACCAGAGGATAAATAACTATAAGACGAGTCATCAACTTGTCTCGGAGGCTGATATTTCTTAGTTATAGTTGGGATGGCAAAAGTATCGCCATCCCAGAATAGGTTAAAAGATATTGCGATTAACCATTGTAATACCTACTTATAATGAGGCAGAGAATCTTCCAAAACTTATTTCTGCTTTGTTTGACTTGCAGCTTTCCGAATTGAAAGTATTGATTGTGGATGATAATAGTCCGGACGGAACAGGAGATGTGGCCGACGCAATGGCGAATCGTCATCCCGATCGGGTTTTCGTGATGCACCGTGCGGGCAAGTTAGGGCTAGGAACGGCTTATATTCAAGGTTTTCAAAAGGCTATCGAAGACGGTGCTGAAGCTATTGGCCAGATGGATGCTGATTTTTCTCACTCGCCGGAAAAGATTGTCGAGCTATTAGATGCCTTGGAAAGCTGTGACGTTGTTTTAGGCTCGCGTTATGTGGATGAAGGGAAACTGGATCAGCAATGGCCATTTTGGCGAAAAGCTTTATCTGCATTTGGCAACATCTACGCTCGTGCAATCTTGATGCTGCCGGTAAAGGATGTCACCGGCGGTTTTCGTTTGTGGAAGCGTGCTACGTTAATGGGAATGCCTCTAGAGCGAGTGCGATCCAATGGATATGCTTTTCAAATTGAAATGACTTATCTAGCGCACCGTTTGGGGTATGTTATAAAAGAAACACCTATCTATTTTACGGAGCGCAGTGTTGGTGAGTCGAAAATGTCTTTCCATATTCAGCTTGAGGCAGTCCTGCGTGTTTGGCAGCTTCTTATAGAATATCGGGATTTAAGCCCAATTGTTAAATGATTACGTCTCACCAACTTAGTGCGTTTATAAACATCCCTGGCATCTTCATTCGCAAACGATATGTGCCAAAGCCTGTGTGGTTTGACGAAATTATTTCTTGAATGTACAATCTACCTATTCTGAATATTAATACTCTGATCCTGCAAAGATAGCTTCATGGCATTTAAAGGCAATCTTCGAAATTTTTCTATTACTCAATTATTGAATCTCGTCAACTTGGCTCGTAAGACGGGCACATTAGTTGTGGAAGGCCCAAGTGAGACAGCCTGGGTGGCTTTTCGAGATGGTAAATTAGCTTATTCGCGCATGGGTGCTAACACAGACGACTTGGCTTCTGTGCTTTACCGTGCCAAGAAGCTTTCCAAAGCACAGTATGGCATGATAAAAGCACGCGCTGGGGATATGAGCGACAAGGAATTGGGCCTATTGCTTATTAACGCCAATTACCTTTCGCAGGAAGATATTCTGGCGAGTTTGCGTTCTGAGTTTGTGGGTGTGCTTCAGCGTCTTTTTACTTGGGTAGAGGGATTGTTTCGCTTCGATGATGAAAATTTACCTCCCAGTGGGAAAATCACCCTCCAGATTGGGTTAGAAAATATCATCATGGAAGGCTCGCGGCGGCTTCGTGAGTGGGAACAGCTTCAGGATGAACTTCCAAGTTTAGATATAGCCTTGAAATTTACAGATCGTCCCGAGGCTGATTTACGTAAAGTAAACCTAAGCGTCGAAGAATGGCGAGTTGTTTCGTATATCAATCCAAAGAACTCAATCCGGCAAATTGCCAACACAACCAAAATGAACGACCTCGAAATCCGAAGAATCGTTTATGGCTTATTGCAGGCAGGTTTGGTTGAGCTTATTCGACCTCAAGGAGTTTCTGCGCAAAGATACAAGAAACCCACTTTATCTGGTAAGAGTACAGAAGAACAAAAATCCTTGGTCAATCGTCTTATTAAGCGCATTCGTTCACTTTAATTATGTATCATCCCGACCAAGATGTAGTGGTTTAGACGGTAAGTGATGACTCGGTTACACAGGTGACTGTCACTGAGGGTATCACTTACTATATGACCACCAAGGTTATTAATCATTCTTTTAGTATTTTTTATATTTCGAGGTAAGGCTTATGCAAACAGTAAAAATGGTGGTCACTGGGCCTTTTAGTGCAGGCAAAACCGAGTTTATCCAAACTGTAAGCGAAATTGATGTTGTCGCTACAGAACGGAAAATTTCATCCGAAGCCGAACGAATCAAAGAAACCACCACGGTTGCCATGGACTTTGGCCGCATTACGGTGGATGATGATTTGGTGCTTTATCTCTTTGGTACGCCTGGACAGAAACGCTTCGATTTCATGTGGGAGATTCTCTCCGAGGGGATGCTTGGCTTTATTGTGATGGTGGATAGTACTCGTCCAGAAACATTCCGAGAGGCGAGGAGCATTCTGGAGACCTTCCGAGCTTATGCGCCGACTCCTTACGTTGTAGCGGCCAACAAACAGGACCTTGATGATGCCTGGGATGTTGATGATATGCGCATCGCTTTGCGTATTGATCCAAGGATTAAGCTGCTTCCTTGTGTCTCACTCGAAAAAGAAACCGTGAAGAACGTTCTGTTGGAGTTGCTCTATAGTATTTTGGCTGAAATGGAAGCTGGAGATAATTAGGTAAATTGATAATCGGGTATTGTGTCTTCAATAACTACCGATCAAGGAATATTACATTACGAAGTATACGGACGCGGGCGACCGGTTTTGTTACTGCATGGTTGGCTAGGCTCCTGGGGCTTATGGCAACAAACCATGAAGTACCTGGGCCAGTATTACCGTACATACGCGCTTGATTTTTGGGGATTTGGGGAATCGGGAAAAAGAGTCCCTACTTTTGCTGTCCAAGATTTTGTCAGCATGGTGAGGCAATTTATGGACCGGCTTGGGATTATGAGAGCACCTCTTGTCGGTCATAGCATGGGGGGAACTGTTAGTTTAGCTTTTATTATTCGGTATCCAGAACGAGCGAGTCAAGTTGCGGTTATTGGTTCCCCAGTCGTTGGATCGTCACTTGCATTATTGTTGAAATTAGCCGGTCGTCGATGGATTGCATCCATGGTGTTTCGCTCTTTATGGGCATTACGAATGGGACTCCGAATAAGCGCACCAATTATTACTAATGATCCTCGCTGGTACGAAATGATAAATCAAGACCTTTCTAGAACGACCCTGGAGGCGTTTTTGCTTAGTATTGCATCGCTTCGCAGAACGGACTTGCGACCTTTCCTCGGTCAAATTTCCGCCCCGGCTATGGGAATGTACGGGGATAAAGATGTTATCGTCAATCCAAACCAATGGCAACTTATGCAGTCCGGTATTTCGAATGTGCGTATCGAACGTTTCGAAAACGCCGGTCACTTCATTATGCTGGATTCTCCTCAGAGATTTATGGAAGATATCAAAGACTTTTTGGATAGTGTCGAATAAGCTAACTCATGCAAAAAATTATTTTACCTGCTCATAAGCATATATACCCTTTCAATGAGCCGGCCCGAGATTTACGCATTCAAAATAAACCCCTTTGGTTGATCCACCGGGATATACTAGCTCCCTACATTAGCAGGGAGGTTGAATTGCCAGAAGGGTCTCCCCTGCCGAATATACAAGGTCCTGCTATTGTTTATCGGGACAATTTGTATTTTGACGAGGCGTATGTCGAAGCATTTTTAAGCGAGGCTCAAAAACGCACTGCTCCTTCACGTGCGGCCTTCTCGAAAGATGATTCAGCTTTTCGGGAACACGCTTTGCCACTATCGACATCCTATCACAAAGAAGGCGATTTATACCTGGCTGATCTATGGTATTACCCTAATGGAACAGATGATAAAGAAGCAACCCCACTTGTGATTGATTTGCTTCCTAGAGAAGTTGGATACTACCATGTACCCACCTATATGGCTTTCGAGCAGGGAGATCTTGTTTTTCACGTGCCCCTACGCAGTCTCATAGCCATTGATTCGTGGGTGCATATATTTATAGCTGACATCGTTTTTGGTTTGTATACGCGCGGTGCTTGCTTCGAGAATAAGCTCGAGCGAGCACCTTTCTTTAAATTACGGATTCTTGCTGGAGCTATGTTCGAGGGGAAACAGGTTCTTGAATCATCGAATATCGTTAAAATTGGCCGCAATTGTGTTATTGATCCGTCAGCAGTGATTCACGGCCCCACAACGATTGGTGATAATGTCACCATTGGGGCCGGCACAGTCATCGAGAACTGCACTATTGGGGATAATGTCAACATCTCTCAAGGTTGTCAGGTTATGGTATCAGTAGTGGGCGACGGGTCATTTTTGCCGTTTCGAGCAGCCTTGTTTATGACAACTTTTATGGATAACAGCATGATTGCGCAGAATACTTGTTTACAAATGTGTGTAGTAGGCCGCAACACATTTATCGGTGCTGGTTCAACCTTTACGGATTTTAATGTAGTGCCTACACCATTAAAAGCCAGGGATGGAAACAAAAAGTTAAAGGATGCGAATCGTTCAGTATTAGGGGGGTGCGTTGGGCACAATTGCCGTTTGGGGGCTGGCATGGTCGTTTTCCCAGCTCGAACGATTGAATCGGACGTAGTATTAGTGGCATCTGATGGACGGCGAATCATCAATAAGGATGTGCGCTATGAAGACAGTGACCACCATCGTTATAGCTTTGCTGGCTTACACAAACGTTTGTACCCTCGTCCGGGTGAAGTAAACCATGAAACTTGGTGAACCGTGGATTCGTTTGCATTTATTATTCATCCAATTGATCCCAAACGGGATGTTAGCCGTAAATACCCTTTTCTTGGGCGTGTCCTCAACGTCCGCCAAATAAACTTTTTTTCCACATTTTTCCCACCGGTCTATTTGTCTGAAGTTGAGGGGATTCGATCTGTTGCTACAGGCAAAAAAATTAAGGGCTGGTTAATTGCATGCCCCCTAACAGCGGCACGTATGTTAGAATTACCAACGAGGATTGCATATCATAAGATTATTCAAACCGGGCGGATGGCTGAACGTCTGGGAGCAGATATTCTGGGGTTAGGGGCTTTTACATCTGTTGTTGGCGATGGTGGTATAACCGTGGCGAAGTCCCTCGATATGCCTGTAACCACTGGTGATGCTTATACGGTAGCGATGGCGGTACAGGCTATCCGCGCAGCAGCTTCAGTGATGGGCATTTCATTATCTGAAGCCACAGCTGCTGTAGTTGGTGCAACTGGTGCTATTGGTAAGATTTGTTCGGAGATATTGGCCCAGGATGTTGCCGTTTTATATTTAATTGGAAAGACACCAGAAAAATTAGACCAGCTTCATGAAAAACTGCGTGAGCATGCACATGCTAATCTGATCAAAAGCACTGATGCTCGCGATGTAAAGAATGCACAGTTGATTTTAACAGTATCTAGTGCAGCTCATGCCATCATTCATCCTGAATATTTACGCCCCGGCAGTGTGATCTGCGATGTAGCCCGCCCGCGTGATGTTTCCGCCCAAGTGGCCTCGGCAAGGGATGATGTCTTGGTCATTGATGGCGGTGTGGTAGAAGTGCCCGGCCAGGTAGACTTCAACTTTGATTTTGGTTTCCCACCAGGCAAAGCCTACGCTTGCATGGCAGAGACCATGGCTTTGACATTGGAAGGTCGCTTCGAAAATTACACCCTGGGCAAAGACATCACCATTCAGCAAGTTGATGAAATTGAGCAGATGGCCAAGAAACATGGTTTCCGGTTGAGCGGTTTTCGATCATTCGAGAAGCCTGTCACCCAGAAACAAATCGAACAAGTACGTAAACACGCTGCTAAAAAATTCGGATAGTGGTAAAAAGGTAAGTGATATAGATTTTTTACGCTAGGTGACAGTCACCTATAAATTCGATCTACACTCTGAATCATTTCGCTAACCAGTGTGTTTTCTGTAACAAGATACCTTTGAAGGTGACTGTCACCTGTGTTCATCACTTACCATATAACCACCATCAAAAATTAGACTAAAATATATAGTGCTGAGAACAACTTTTTTAAAAAGCAAAATGACACTTTTTACCTTTGCGAGGATACTATGAGCAAATACCGTTTGTTGATTGTCGAAGATGATTTTGATATCTCTAACATGCTCCAAATCTATTTTTCTGGCCAGGGATATGATGTGGACGTGGCCCCGCGAGGATCGGTAGCGTTGGAGAAAACGCGCCAAAATTTACCCCATTTGATTGTTTTGGATATCATGCTTCCGGATATCGATGGGTATGAAGTATGCCGGCGATTACGTTTGAACACGCGCACCAGTCACATTCCCGTAATCTTCCTCACGCAGAAAGATGAGCGCAGTGATCGACTACAGGGACTAGAATTGGGAGCTGATGACTACGTCACCAAGCCTTTCGACATAGAAGAGCTGAAATTGCGAGTAAAAAATGCAATTCAACGGGCCGAGCGCGAAAGCCTTACAGACCCGCGTTCTGGCTTACCATCTAGTCGTCTGATAGAAGAACAACTTCGCGAAATCATTCGCTCAGATGATTGGGCATTGATGGACTTCAGCGTCAACTACTACCGGGCATTCAAAGAAGAGTACGGTTTTGTGGCAGGAGATGATGTACTTCGCTTCACAGCCATGATGCTTAATGAAATTGTGGACCAATACGGTTCATCAGACGATTTCATTGGCCATGCCGGCGGGGAGAACTTTATTGTTATTACAAACGAAGAAGCAGCAACGAGTATCTCGAATGAAGTCAAATCCCGCTTTGCAGAGGAGATACTAACCTATTACAATTTTATGGACCGTGAGCAAGGCTACATTATGGTTAGCAATGAAGCTGGAGAGCAAGAACAAGTCCATCTAATGACTGTGAGTGTTGGTGTTGTTTCCCCATCTGAATATCATTTTTCAGATATTCGTGAGATTACTGAGTTGGCTGCCGAAGAGCGTCGCAATCAATCGTAATGTCTGAACTGAGCACCATCCCCATAGCGATCACATTGGTTTTGATTGGGTCAGTAATTCTTGTGCTGTCCTATTTCTTGACGCGCGTACTCCATCGGATATCATCGCGCCCTATAGCCTCAATTCGCACAACGATTGAATCTGATCTGCCAACTCACGACGATGCTGCTTTGGTGATCCAGTCTGGCGGGCGAGTTACTTACATGAATCGGGAAGCACACACCAAATTCAAGGTTTGGGATAATAATCCAACCCTTGAACGTTTGGCTCGCCGAACTCGTCCGGAAAATGTGTTTTTGAATCTGTGTGCATTCGAAGGACGATCGCGTTTCTCTATTGAAGGCCAACTAATGGAGGGGACATCTTATGCCATGCCAGGCAAGGATGGGAACGCAATCTTGCTCTCATTGCGCCGATATCAAATCACTGCTGTGGGTGGTGATGAAGAAACCGAAAACCCCAGCCAAGCGATTGAAATCATCACCACACTTGGGCAATCCATGGCATCCGACCTGGAACTGGAAGCTACCTTGCAGGCCATCCTTTCCGGTGTGGAACAACTCGTCCCTACAGATTTTACGGAAATTGCGATTTGGGATACAGATAAACAACACTTGATTCCCTACCGATATGTTGGCGCGAAAAACGCAGAACGACACATCGAAGTTACACCTGAAAGATATTCACTTGGAGAAGGATATCCTGGTTTTGTAGCTGAGAAGCGAGAACCTCTCCGCATCTCCAATGTGGATTCAAATCGTGAAATTCGCCCAATCGTTGACCGCCAAAAAAAAACCTTTCATTCATATTTGGGAGTTCCATTGCTGATCGGTGCTAAGCTGATTGGCACACTAGATTTAACATCCCTCTCGAGAGATGCGTACACTGAGAACGATGCCCAAATAATCGACTTGCTATCAGGCCAAGCTGCTGTTGCTATTCATAACGCTCTCATGTATCGCCAAGAAAAACAGCGGGCTTTAGAACTATCCAGCCTGGCAAATTTATCTCAGGCTGTAAGCGCAGTGCAGGATTCTAAAGACCTGTTTGCTCATCTTGTAAACGAGATCGCACCGTTGTTGGATGTCGAAATTACCGGCTTTATAATTTACGATGAGATGCGCCAAGAACTTATAGCTCAACAACCCTTTATTGGCGTTCCGCCCCCGTTTGTAGACTTATATCATGTCCCCATTACGGTCGATAGCCCGGCAGAGGTAGTTTGGAAAGAACAAAAGACATTAATAACGACAAATGCCCCTGAGGATACTAGATTGATAGACCTCGGTCTCGACCATCCTGCGCGGGCCGCTGGGATTCAAAACACGGTTTTGACCCCTCTCAAAGTCGGTGGACGGTCTTTAGGTTATCTACAAGTTGCCAACAAACAAGATGGCAACAACTTTATTCAAGATGACATCCGCCTACTTGCTATCATTGCTGGTCAGGCCGCACCAATCATCGAAAATGCAGATTTAATGCAGCATTCCAGACAACGGGCTTTTCGTGCTGAAGCATTACGGCGTATTGCTAGCCTGACGGGTTCCGAAGCTGAACTGGAAGAAATATTAAAATATTCGACTCTCGAGTTGTCGCGGTTACTCGAAGCAGATGTCGCTGTAGTTTATTACTTGGAAAAAAGTATCGGGGAGCTGCAGGCCTACTCAGATTCGATGTACGGGATCTCACCTGAGGTTGAAAGCAAAATTAAACGGCTTCCCATTGGCGACGAACACTATAATAAAATCGTTTCCAACACCCAACAACCTTTTCTCAGCAACAACATTCTGGTAGACAAACAAGTTTTAGATTCTTATCAATTACTTATTGACGAACTGAATCTCCAATCGCTAATCAATGTACCGTTGGTATTCCGTGGCCGAGGTTTGGGCGAAATCATACTGGGCAGCCGTCAATTGGATAACTTCACTCGCAGTGACCTACAACTTGTCGCAACCGTTGCTGGACAATTGGCCATTGCCGTAGAGCGCGCCTCTCTAGCTTTACAGACGGATGTAACCCTCCGTCAGCGTATAGAACAACTTATGACTCTCACGCGAGTCAGCCGGGAAATAAACACATTGTTGGATGCGGAGCAAGTGTTGGAGCGAGTGTATGAAGAAGTTATGAAAATTACTCGTGCGGATTGTGGAATGGCTATGCTATTTGCACAAAATGAAACCTGTCCGCAAAGCCCTGAGATAGCAATGCAATTTGGAGATCATCAGCGGAAAAACCTGCTCCCTTTAGAGCTGATTCCGTTAAAAGATGGAACAGCTATCCTGATTGAAAACTACGATCACCCACCTAAAAACATCGATGCCTCCATGCTCCAACCCGCCCATGAGGGAGTGCGCTCGGCCATGCTCGTACCAATTACTTGCCAGAATGATATCATTGGATTGTTTCATTTGTACGCACTCACACCAGATCATTTTGATGGCTCGGCCTTGCAGATAGTTCAGACATTGGCGGCTCAATCTGCCATCGCTATTGCAAACGCCCGACGCCATCAGAAACAAATTCGCGTTAATCAGCAGTTTGGCCAACGCGTCGAAGAATTGACGAACATCATCGCGTATTCAAAATCGGCGCACATGGATCACCCGGTGATGGATACGCTCAGAGATATCGTTTTGGGCATTCACGCAGCGACTTCCTTTCCAACCGTGCTAATTGGTCTCTGCAATCAGCAAGATGAACTTCGTTGGATGACCGGAGCAGGCATTTCGTCCGAGAGCTTGCAACATCTGCGAGAAATCCCAATCAATTGGCCAGAAGTTCAGAACTTGTTGCGATCTGAATACCTGCTGGTAAGTTCTTACTTTATTCCCATCGAAGAGCAACCAGTAATTTCGGAATGGTTATCCTTGCTGGCTACTTCAGAACGACAAGAAAAGTCATCGGGCGCGGTATTATTGATACCCTTATTTCAGGTGGCTAACGAACCGCTTGGTTTAATCGGCATAGGTTCTCTATCGGCTGCTGAGTATCCCGATCGCCACTCTCTCGAAGTCTTGGAAGAATTCGCGCGTCAGTTAGCCTTGATGATAAAAAACCATAATTGGGTGAAACAACTTGAAACCCATGTCCAAACCCTCGAACTACAACTCAAAGAAAGCCGAGAAAGTGCTGTCAACATTCTTGGGAAAAGACTTCTGGCTCAATCGGAACAGCGGGTAAATGCTGTCCTGGAAATAGTCGAGACATTGGCTCGCCAACCTGATCGTTCGGCCATCCTTAAATCATTGGGGCAAGGGCTTATCGATCAGCTTGGTTTGGATATTGCCGTGGTAGTAGAAATGGGATCGGGTGGGCCTCAAATCACCCACGCTTTGGGAGATTTGCCAGAGAACATCAACCTTGAAGCATTGCTTGGGCAGCGGAATCCTCTTCACTCTAGTTTGCGCGCAGGTGAAATTCATTTGGTCGCTGATGCTGAAGCGAATGAAGCCTGGAAACAGTCCCCACTGCTCCAATCGTTGAGTTGTAAAAGTTTCATCAGCCTTCCTGTCCTTACTCAAGCTGGTGCTGCTGCGGCGATTCTAGCTGCCAGTGCTGATACCTTGCCGCATTTCACCCTTGATAATGAACAGTTATTTGATTTGCTTGCTCGGCAAACAGGTACAGCGCTGAACAACTTGACTTTGTTAACCGAGACCGGCCAGCGATTACGTCAAGTCAATATGCTCTTGGATTTTGGCCGTCAACTGGGTGGTTTAGAGCCGGGGCATATTTTGAACTTGTTATTGGAAAGCGCATTGGAGGTAATTCAACCTGCGCAGGCAAGCATGACGGTGATTTTCGACCAAGAACAGGGCGTGATTAAGCCGCAAGCCGCGCGGGGATACGCCAATGATGCCGCCATGCTGGATGTTGAATTCCGGCCTGGTGAGTCGCTAATAGGTCAGGTATTCGAAAAAGGAACGGCAACACGGATTGATGAGATTGATTTTGCTGCCCATTACAACCTGGAGCAAGATGACTTGCTGCGTTACCGGGAGGCCACAGGAGAAGAATTGCCGCTATCGAGCATGGTTGTCCCAATCCAGGCTGGGGAAAACAGATTGGGGGTGCTTGTTCTCGATAATTTCCAGGAAGCAAGTGCATTCTCACTGGACGAGCAAGCACTTGTGGCTTCTCTTACACGTCAAGCAGCTCTTACTCTGACGAACATTCGCCTCTACCGAGCCGCCGAGCAGCAGGCTTTGCAGCTTGAGGGTCTGAATGATGTCTCTGCTACTATCACTGCCAAGTTGGAATTCGATACACTCATTCATTCGCTGTTGGAGACATTGGAAGCTATAGTCCCTTACGATACAGGAACACTGTGGTTGCATGATGACGGAGTACTTAGTATTTGCTCTGTGCGTGGGTTTGCCAACAATGATGAACTTATAGGCATCACGACAACAGCGGACGATAGCCCCCTCTTTACTGAAATGCTCCAGTCCGGCCAGCCCATTTCCATAGATGATATTCGTAATGACCCTCGTTTCATCAGCAAGGAACATGAACGCTTGTCATGGCTGGCGGTTCCACTAACTACCAAAGGAGAAGTGATCGGCGTTATTGCTCTGGAAAAAAAGGAAGTCGAGTCTTACAACATTGAACATATTAGAATTCTGACAACCTTTGCCAACCAGGCGGCGGTAGCGATTCAAAATGCGAGACTATTTGCCCAAACCCAGCAGTTTGCAGAAGAATTAGAGCAGCGGGTTGAGAAACGAACTCAACAATTGGAACAAGAACGCTGGCGCGCTCAATCACTTTTGAAAATTATGCGAGAATTATCCGCCAGTTTAGACCTTGATCACGTCCTCAATCGTACACTGAAAGTAATTAACAAAATTATAGGTGCTGAGCAAAGTACAATTCTACTTATTCGTTCCGATGAGCGCACATTCTACCATCGCGCATCTTTGGGGTATACAGCCGCTCCTCCTCCAGGCGGCCAATCGACCAATTTGCCCATTGACGAGGGACTTGCGGGTTGGGTGGTGAATAAACGTGAGTCTGTATTGATTGATGATTTGAGAGAGAGTATCCATTGGGTTGAGGTTGAAGGAAAGACAACCGCGCACCGCAGTGCATTGGGATTGCCTCTAATGGTTGGAGCTGAAATACTAGGTGTCTTTCTTTTCTTCCACCGACAAGTATCTTATTTCACCCCTGAGCAGATCGAAATGGCGCAGGCCGCAGTCAATCAGGTTGCGGTTTCCATCAATAAAGCCGAACTCTTCAACCTGATTCGGGAGCAATCTGAAAGTTTGGGAAGTATGCTCCACACCCAACAAGTTGAAACTAGCCGCTCTCGGGCGATCTTGGAAGCAGTGGCTGATGGCGTGTTGGTAACAGATGCAAATCGCCAAATCACGCTTTTTAATAATTCCGCCCAGCGAATCTTGAATTTGGAGCAAACTGAAGTCATCGGAAAATCGTTGGAAGACTTCAGCGGTTTGTTCGGGAAAGCTGCACAAACATGGATTAATACGATCAAAGAATGGTCTTCTTCATCCACGCATACAAATGGCGATAGCTATGCTGAACAAATCACACTCGACGATCAGAGCGTTGTTTCGGTACACCTGGCCCCAGTACGAATGAGGGCTGAGTTCTTGGGCACCGTTTCGATATTCCGCGATATTACTCACCAGATAGAGGTTGACCGTCTTAAATCGGAGTTTGTTGCTACTGTGAGCCATGAGTTGCGCACCCCCATGACATCCATCAAGGGTTATGTGGATGTTCTTTTGATGGGAGCAGCAGGCCAGTTGACCGAGAAGCAAGCTGGATTTTTGCAAGTTGTTCAGAGCAATACCGAGCGGTTGAATGTGTTGGTCAATGATCTCTTAGATGTCTCTCGCATCGAAGCCGGGAAGGTTGATTTATCTATGCAGGCATTGCGCTTGCGGCCATTAATAGAAGAGATTGTTCAAGAACAGAAACGCAAGATGCATGAAGATGGACGGAAACTTTTGTTTGACGTGAATGTATCTCCGGACTTGCCAAGTGTGCGGGGGGATGATGATCGAGTGCGTCAGATATTGACGAATCTCGTTAGTAACGCATATTGTTACACTCCTAACGGGGGGCATATCTTTATCGGGGTTCAACTTCTGGATGACGAAGTACAGATTGATATTCAAGATGATGGCATTGGTATTTGTCCAGAAGAGCACGAACAAATTTTCGAGCGTTTTTATCGCGGAGAAAACCCCATGGTATTAGCCACGGCGGGGACTGGTTTAGGGTTATCTATTGTCCGCCGTTTAGTCGAAATTCATGAAGGGCGTATTTGGATCGAAAGCAGTGGCGTTTCGGGAGATGGAAGCATCTTTTCGTTTACACTCCCAATCGTACAAGAAGGTTAAAAAGTAACTATGGCTAAAATTCTAATTGCAGAAGATGAATTGGATATTCGAAACCTGATAGCTTTTACGCTTCGTTTGGCAAAACATGAAGTCATTATTACTAACAATGGAGCTGATGCTTGGGCAAAGGTTCAAGAATTGGCTAAGAATGATGACCAGCCCGATTTGATCCTTCTGGACGTGCGCATGCCGTATATGACCGGGCATGAAGTTTGTCGAAACATAAAGGCTGAAGAAAAACTACAAGCTATTCCGGTTGCTTTTCTTTCCGCCAAGGGACAAGGTGCGGAAATTCAAGAAGGGCTTGATGTTGGCGCGATTGAGTATATTATCAAACCTTTTGCCCCAGACCAATTAACGAGAAAAGTGGAAGAATTATTAGGTCGATAATGTTAGTACAAGTGCAACAATGAGCGCGATTATACTTCAGGACGAAATCGTTCACTACGAGGTTCTAGGCCGCGGCCGCCCGGTGCTTTTCCTGCATGGGTGGGTCGGTTCCTGGCGATACTGGCTTCCATCGATGCAAGCAGCCTCTATTAATTATCGCGCTTATGCGATTGATATGTGGGGCTTCGGAAACACAGCAAAACCCGCTAATCGCTATATGCTTTCTCAGCAGCTCAACTTGTTGGGCGACTTCCTTGACAAGATGGGAATCGCGAAAATAGCTGTTGTTGGACATGGTTTAGGCGCAATTGTATCGCTTCTATTTGCGGAGAAGAACCCAACTTTTATCGATCGAATCATGGCTGTTGATATGCCCCTTAAGTTCAGCCAAATTAACCCCCGTCTTTCTCAAGATTCCCCCACCGAACTGGCAGATTGGTTGTTGGGCACCACTCAGGATTCCGAAGCTGCTCGCATCGAAGCACCAAAAGCTGATGAAGATGCCATATATCACTCACTCCGTCATCTAGAATCAATGGATATTACGGAAGTCCCGAAGCGATTAATGATTCCTTGTTTATTGGTGCATGGACAAGATGACCCGGTTGTTGGGGCTGCTGAGCAAGACCAAATTTCTGTCTTGCCTTCGAATTTCCACTATATCTCTTTCGAAGGCACTGGACATTTCCCTATGTTGGATGCACCCAGCAAATTCAATCGCTTGATGACGGATTTCTTGACATTGCCTCCGGGAGGACTTCCTAGCCAATTAGAACTCAAAGAAGAATGGAAACGTCGGGTGCGTTAACATTTTATGGAGACTATCCTTGCAGCAATACTTGAGCCTAATGCAGCACATTTTGGAGCATGGCATAGAAAAATCAGATCGGACCGGCACGGGTACGATTTCTGTTTTTGGCTATCAAATGCGATTTAACCTCGCAGATGGATTTCCGCTTCTGACGACGAAAAAACTGCATACTAAATCGATAATCTATGAATTGTTGTGGTTTTTACGCGGGGATACCAATATCCGTTATTTACAGAAACATGGAGTCAATATCTGGAATCAATGGGCAGACGAAAACGGTGATCTAGGCCCAGTATACGGCGCTCAATGGCGATCTTGGCAAACGGGAGATGGGAGCAGCATTGACCAAATTGATGAGGCTATTCAAACCCTGAAGCATAACCCCAACTCCCGGCGGATCATCGTCAATGCCTGGAACGTAGGTGCGATCGACAAGATGGCACTACCGCCATGTCACCTGCTATTTCAATTCTACGTTGCTGGCGGAAAACTTTCTTGTCAGCTTTACCAACGTTCAGCAGACGTATTCCTGGGAGTACCGTTTAATATCGCCTCCTATGCTTTACTTACCATGATGGTCGCCCAGGTTTGCGATTTAGGGCTGGGTGAATTCGTTCATACGCTTGGCGATGCGCATTTGTACCAGAACCATCTCCAACAAGCTCAACTCCAACTGAGGCGTAACCCTTACCCCCAGCCTCGAATGCGCCTCCGCCCAAACGTGAAGACCATCTTTGATTTCAACTACTCAGATTTCGAGTTGCTAAATTACCAAGCCCACCCACACATCAAAGCAGAAATATCTGTGTAGCTGGTAATATGCTACCATTCTGAGAGCGTTTTTTAGCCGATTACTGGCGCAAAATACTCTTGAGTAGTAATTATTCAGTCCCCTAGCCATCGCCCTGAACATTTCCCTCACCCTAGCTCTCTCCCTCACTCTCTCTCCCTCACACTCTCTCTCCCTCACCCTAACCCTCTCCCAAAGGGAGAGGGGACGGCTTTCTTTTCCTTTGGGGTGCGAAGCCTGCAAAGCAAGGATTGAGGTGGGGAAGTAAACGATTACCTTGGGTAAGAATCCCCTCGACCCCAATAAGGAGCATCTTGGTAATTTCAATCATTGTCGCCATGGATGAAAATCGGGGAATTGGCATTGATGATCGCCTACCCTGGCGGCTTTCCGATGACCTGAAACGATTCAAACGCCTAACAATGGGGCATCATCTCATTATGGGGCGAAAAACCTACGCGAGTATTGGTCATCCACTCCCTGGACGAGACATAATTATTTTAACACGCAACCCCCAATTTGAAGCGGAAGGCTGTCAGACAGCCTCCACGCTCGCTGATGCGATTCAAATAGCCGCAAGCCGTGGCGAGGACGAGATATTTGTTTGTGGGGGGGCGGAAGTCTATGCACAAGCTCTGCCAATAGCGGATCGAATCTATCTAACCCAAGTACACGCAAAAACAAGTGCGAATGTACATTTTCCCCCATTAGGTACACAAACCTGGTCTGAAAAATCAAGCC
>JAYELX010000252.1:0-3127 GCA_034717875.1 Chloroflexota bacterium
ACCGAAGCAGCTTTGAGTTTTCGCTGTCCTTCCATCCCTACCGCGGGGATAAGTAAGTGCCGCGAATAACGCCGAATTTCATCGTGCGATAGATATAAGCTCATAATTTATTTTGTGTGGTGGTAAACATCTAACGAAGCTATGCCGCAAACCCGCAAGATTTAACGCCAAGTCGGACACGGTGTGTCCCTTCAGGAAGGAGCAGAGCCGCAGAGAAAACAAAAAAAACAATCTCTGCTCCCTCGCTTTGCGCGCCTTTAGCGTTGCATCTCTCCGTCTTTGCGATAAAAACGGCTATAAGTTTTGATGAAAAAATCTTTCCTCATCTGCGCCAAAGTCGGACAGGACTAAAGAATTATGCAAATTTCATGCACCAAACCTGTACCAGATATTAAGGTGTTTGCGCACCGCTCAGGACCGTAAACATCAGAATCAAATAGCATATAAACACGGGAATACTAATAATCAGTTGGGCAACAAAATAATGTCCCCAAACAGCAAAGGCGCGAGCAAAAAAACTAGCACTAATTATAGCGGTATTAGGCAAACGATCGGCCTTGGTCTTGAAAGTTTTTGCTTGACTTTGATTCACTCGGCTGAGTGCGTTTTTCAGATGCTTGTTCTCAGATTCGAGATTCACGACGCGGCCTTCTAGCCTGGTCAAATATTCTCTCAATTCATCAAGATTGCGGAATTTGGGGAAATTTGCAGTAGACATTATCTACCGCCTCGAAGTCTATTTGGGGTTTGAATAGTGGTTAGAATTGATTGATAATTTACGCGACCCAGGTGACAGTCATTTTGTTAAATCACGTTGTGCGTACTTCCTAAAATGCTGAAAAAATGAATTTATATGTTTTCTCATCTCGTAAAAGTGACCGTCACCTTCTTCAACAGTCAAAATTTACTACCACCGAAATATAAACATTATACACCAGGCCAGCGGTATTTTCTCAAAAAGTAGGAGTAATGTTTCAATCTGGACAGTGGATGTGTAGCGGATTAGCAGATGAATCCGCTAAGGAATGAGAATTAAATAACTTGCGCATAAAACCCGACAGGTTTCCACAATCGTCTTTGAAAAAGCGCATCTGGGCTACCTGAGACCGCTTTTGGATGAGATTCCACTAAAACCTGTCGGGGTTGAAACCAATAAATGGGAAAGTTATTTAATCACGATTCCTAATCAGTTGGTGCGTTATAAACCCCTGTCTCCGAATATTGAGAAGATACAACGTGTCCGGATAAAACGAACGCGATACTGGTATAATCGAGGCCATAAAATTAACCCCTATATTACGCCCTGAATTGATTTCCCGCCGAGGATAATGGATTACCTGGGGAACGGTATTCATTGCGCTAGACATGTTGGGGATCGCTCTACGCCAAGGTTAGCGTGTGCTTACCTTGGTTTAGATCTGCTCCCCACCCCCCCCTTTTTCACTGAGAGCCGAGTTGGATTGAGGGCACAAGGAGAAAGTTTATGAAAATGAGCATTGACGAACAAGTTGCATTACTTATGCAAGGCACCCAATACGGTGACGCGCAGCTCGAACAGGCCATGGCCGACGAGTTGCGAGAGCGATTGATCGAGGCCGAAAAAGAAGACCGCCCGCTGCGAGTGTACTGCGGCTTTGATCCCACCGCATCGGATTTGCACCTGGGGCATACCGTGCCCATTCGCAAGCTGCGCCAGTTTCAGGAGCTTGGGCACGATGTCAGCTTTGTGATTGGTAATTTCACATCTTTGATCGGAGACCCTTCGGACAAGGACAATTTGCGCCCTATACTAAAACCCGAGGAAGTAGAACAAAATGCCCAAACCTACGCTGATCAGGCTTTCAAAATCCTCGCCGCCGAGAAGACTAAAATCCGCCACAACGCGGATTGGCTGGCAAAGTTGACCTTCGAAGATTTAATTGAAATTGGGTCGAATTTCACAGTGCAGCAATTTTTGACCCGCGAAAATTTCCGTAAGCGATTCGATGATGGCAGGGCAATTTTCTTGCACGAGTTTTTCTACGCCCTGATGCAGGGCTTCGATGCCTTCACGCTGCGCGCTGATGTGCAGGTGGGCGGCACGGATCAACTTTTCAATATTGTCACCGCGGCCCGAAAACTGATGAACGCCAAAGGCGTTGATCCCAATATCGGCATTATTATGGGCATCTTGCCCGGCACGGACGGCGAAGTAAAGATGAGCAAATCTTTGGGCAACCATATCCCCATCTTGGCTGACCCCAAAGATATGTACGGCAAGGTTATGAGCATTCCCGACTCGGCCATGGGCGACTACTTCCGTATGATCACCCGCTTCACCCCGACGGAAATCGAAGCCATCGAGGCCAAACTAGAATCCGAAGAAGCTCATCCGCGCGACGTCAAAATGCAACTGGCCCGTGAGATTGTGAGCATTTACCACAACGATGAGGCCGCCAAACAAGCTGAAGCCTCGTTTGTGCGTGTTTTCCAGAAGAGCAAACTCCCGGACGATATGCCTGAATATATTTTGCAAGAGGAGCAAACGGTATTGGACGTACTTGGAGATAGCGAGTTGGTATCCAGCCGCAGCCAGGGGCGCCGCCTGCTCGAACAAAACGCTGTCAGCCTAGATGAGGAGAAATTGCACGACCCCTTTGAGCCTTTCCCCGGCCCGGGCGTGCTGAAAGTGGGCAAGCGACGCTTCTTGCGAGTTGTTGAGGGTAGTTGAGTCTGCGCGGAAATCCATACGGCGCTTGCTCACTTCACTTCACTGTACGTACATCCGTGTTGCGTACCTTCGGCATGCATCCTTGTTGGGTAAAACTACCGTGCTCAGCTTGCGTAGCCTTGCTGCATAGTGTGTGATTTTTTTTTGATATTTGGTGCTCCATCTGGACAAAGCACGTACAGCGAGGCAATCTACTCCCCATTTTAAAAGGTGTCAGTTAGCTAGACAAATATCTTAAAAATAAGGATTTTTGGGAATGGCTACGTATCATCTCAATATTTTTGAGAAATTCCATGGCTACATTGAAAATCCAGCTTTTAGTGTGTTTTTAGAAACTAAGGAAAATATGACAAATAAAATAAAGACCGACTTCAAAAAAATTGTTGTTGAAACTGGCCTGACAATGTTAGAAGAGGA
>JAYELX010000253.1:0-3116 GCA_034717875.1 Chloroflexota bacterium
AGAAGTTCAACTTTTTGTAAAAGTTGAACTTCTCTAGGGGTAGGGACGCGGAGCGTCTTTGCATGCGTTCCACCGCAGGAGCGGTGGAACGAGTTGGTTGTAGGAGCGGTGGAACGAGATGGTTTGGGGAGCGGTGGAACGAGATGGTTGTAGGAGCGGTGGAACGAGATGGTTGTAGGAGCGGTGGAACGAGTTGGTTGTAGGAGCGGTGGAACGAGTTGGTTGTAGGAGTGGTGGAACGAGATGGTTGTAGGAGCGGTGGAACGAGTTGGTTGTAGGAGCGATTGAACGAGTCGGTTTGGGGAGCGGTGGAACTTGACTGTTTTCCTGATCCACTAATCCCTGATCCCCCTGTTTCCTGATCCACTGATCCCTGATCCACTGATGCCTGATCCACTGATGCCTGATCCACTGCCCCCTAATCACTTAGTTTAAGCCATCGGAAGCACAGCGGGGCGGCACCGGTGACCCAAAGGCCAGTTAGCGCGTAGCGTAGATAGCGCAGGCTTTGGGGCATCAGGCCTTCACCCGATGGAAAAATCGCTTTGAGACCGGCCCACAGGATGAGTGTGCCAGCGATGCCGAGTAGATATCGCAGGGCGCGTTTCTCGATGGGGCCTTTCGGGTTGAATCCCCCGCTTTCATCAATGAGAATCAGCCCTCCAGCCAGACCCAGAAAAACTCCCGCTGAGGTGGTGATTCCACTCCGGCTTAGGGGAGCTGGAGCTTCTCCAGCCTGGGTGGCGGTTTCGATCCATTCGGCAGGCAGCGTCCAATCACTCAGGCCCCACAGAATCAGATTTCCAATCAGAAGAATGGCGATGGAGATGCTGAGAATCGCCGCTAATTTGCCCCATACAGATTGTTGTTTCAGCCATGCTATTGTGGGGGATTCTAATCGAACAAAAGCCCACACCAGGATGCCGCCAACCAGCCAGCCAACCAACACGTCGCTGGGGAAGTGCACGCCTAGATAGAGACGCGAGATGCCGATTATCAGCACTAGAAAGATAGCCAAAGCCCAAGCCCACCAACGGCGCACGGATGCGGCCAAAATCCCCCAAATGCTGGCAGCGTTTTGAGCGTGACCCGATGGAAAACCAAATGATGTTTCTAAACTCAGGGCGCGCACTTTGGATGAAGTCCAGAAGGGGCGTGGGGAGTGAAAGGCGAGTTTCAGTATCTGGTTGAGGCCGCTCGTCATTGCCAGCATAATTGCCAGGCGTCCGCCGACAGTGGTATCGATGCACCAGTAGATTGCCGGCATGATCAACAGGTAGAATTCTTCATATCCCAGGGATGTGAAGAATCTCATCACGGGGATGAGCCAATCGCCCAGGTTTTGCAAAAATAGAATTGTGTTCATGATTATCTCCTTTAAATTGCTCAGAATTAAGTATGGCTGCCTGATACTTTGTTGAAAGGAAAAAGAATAGAACGCGGATAACACCGATAAGGTGGATTTACGCAGATGTTTTTAAGGATGCATAGAAAAGACAAGGCGTGTTGGGCATGGTTCGAAAACCTGTGATAGAAATCAGCGAATGAATTCACGGTCAACGCTCGGAACACGTTCTGAAAACATTTTTGCACCATCCCTGTATTTCAGGGCAGGGTTGTATACGCGCCAACTGGTAAGTGGATTTATAGCGGATGGTTATGAGTACTTTGCTTTGCATGCCTCCGGCAACGGCAAGCGGATGAGTCCGCGACCTGAAATAGTTATCCGCTAATCTGCTACCCATCCGCTACCAAACTTGAAATACTGCCCCCTCGTTTTTTGAGAAAAGACTTATTTCTCACACCCCCCTCAGACATATTGCTGTTACTGCCTGCACCCGAATTATGGGGGTGAAACTGAATTACACCTATTACCTGATTGATTATTAATGTGCATCAAACGTGTTTTGCTCTGCCATACAGCGTACGCCCATTTGGCGTGTTACTGGCAAACATGTTTCCCGTATCAGCCGCGGAACTCATTCGGTGGCTTTCTTTGTGCCCGATTCGCGCGTGGTAAAAACCACACTGACTAAAAGTGAGACAATCACCAATATAAGCGAGAGCGGATAGATTGCTTCTGGCTTCCAGTCATATATAACACCAGCTATAGGAGGTACGATGATGGCTGCTGAAGCAGAAATGGTTTCAGTAATTCCATAAACCAGCCCCATGTTGGCCCGATCTACGAATGTCTGTACCTGGGCGCTGGCAAGCGACCGCGCTGTTCTATAACCGCCAAGCATAAAATAACCAATGAAGTACCAGGGAATACCAGGAGCTTGCCATATTAGCAAGCTGAACATGCCAACACCGATCTGGCCAAGCAAAAAGCCGACAGATGGGCTTAATCGTCCCAGGCTCAGATTTAGGAAAACGTTCCCTAAATTTCCTGCAGCGCAGATTTGACCGATAGTATCCAGCGAAAGGCCGCGTTCGTTTTGCAGGAAATTTGGGGTGAGGGGTTGTGGCATATACATGGCAAACATTGCCAAAAAGATGACCACCAAGTAGCTCATGTACGTGCGGTTCTTTGTTAAGCTATTACCGTTGTTTGTGTTTTTAGGCTCGATTGGTTGCTCGCCAAGATTGATAGCCACAATAGCGGAGATAGAAATAATGCAAGCCGCGAACAGGTAAGTCTTCTTTAACCCGTAATTATTGCCGATAAATCCACCTATCAACGGACCGATAACGGCGCCAGCGTTGTATGTGGCAGAAATTGATGTGAGCGCTTGCCCCACGGACCATTTACCGCGAGCGGCGGTAATATAACTACTCAGAGGGGACATGATAAACATGGTCAATGAATAAAGCAACAAACCTGAAATGAACACAGGCAAAGTTTTTGCCAGCGCCATGAGCCATGCTGCGGTCAAACCTATTATCCAGGCGAGCCAGAGTAGTTTTCGGCGCCCAAACTGATCGGCCAAGTACCCGGCCGGGATGTGGGCGATAGTCATGGCGATGCCTGCTGCCCCTAGAATGGTGCCAATACTGATCGGTGAGGCACCCATTTCTTCGAGATAGAGGGGTTGAAAGTAATAGAAAGAGCCTTCGCCAATGCCCCAGGTAAATAGGGCGATGGCAATCAGGATAAGATCTCGGTTCATTTA
>JAYELX010000254.1:0-3113 GCA_034717875.1 Chloroflexota bacterium
ATCTGTCCCTCTAGGTCGGTGGCTTCTACGAGAATACCCTTAGCTCCTTCTTGGCGCATATCGTCAACAAAAGTATCGAACAGGCGTTTTCCAAACCCCATGCCCTGATAGTTTTGCTGCACCCAATCGCAGTATAGAATCCCAACATCGGACTCTAGCTCGTAAGGGAAAAGGGCTTGCTCCGACATTGCAAAGTAGAGATGACCAATCACTTCGCCTGTTGACAAGCGGAGGTGATACCCCTCTACGTATTTTCCCAGGTTTGCGGCCAGCCATTCTCGGCATTGGCAGAGGGCTTGGGGCCACGGGGTTGGCACCTCAGTCATGCAGCAGTACGCGTTTTGAGCGTCGCCCCTGTTTTGCAGTCGATAAATTGTGGCTAATTTTTCTTCCATGGCTTGCACTCCATTTTTACTATGTATTCTCCGCATAGCTATTCATAAAGGTGAATTTATCGAGTCCCAATCTTTCGGGGCGTTCACGCTCTTCTTTGGCCTGCTCCGTGCACTCCGCGAACTTGCCCACGACGAGCATGGTAATGACCTGCATTTCATCTGGGATATTGAGGATTTCTTTGACCGTTTCCTCTTTGTAGCCCGCAATAGGATGGGCCACAAGTCCCAATTCGGTAGCCCTGAGCATCATGAAAGCCGTTGCCATTCCCGTATCGAATTGGAAATAGACACGCTCTTTGATAGTGCAATCAAGCTCTTGTTCGCTAAATACAGCCACTATCATGGAGCCATTTTTAGCCCAAGCATTGCCTCGGGATAAAGCGCCTTGCACTTCTGCCAGTTTTTTCGATTCATAGACAAAGACGAATCTCCACGGTTGGTTATTGAAGCAAGAGGGGGTAAGTTGTGCGCTCTTCGCCAAATCTCTGATAATGTCTTCTGTTATTTTAGCTTGTTCTAGTGACCGGTAAGCTCTCCGTGTTTGTATGGCTTGTTTTACGTCCATAAGTTCTCCTTATCTAAAAGTTCTTGTAATTCATCTTGATCAGTGATTGGGGTAAGGCAAGTGAAATTGGTGCATACGTAGGCTGTGGCACTATCATCTAATTGTGCCCGGCCTTCTGAGACAGGAACAACGACACGCTCTGTCTGGGGAGTGGCGAGGGCTACTATTTGATGGGGTTGATAACCTTGCGTGGCAATTTCAAGCAGCGCCTGGGTATCGGGAGCGGTTTGACGTCCAATGATGGCTATCTCGCGCGGTTGGGAGAGGGCGTAATCCAAAGACAACAACCATTGCCCAAACCCCAGCGGGTGCTGGCTCAACATAGGCTGCATTGGTTTTAGGCTGCGATGGACCAATTCAAGGTAACTTGGTTCAACGGTAAAGCCAGCTAGTTTCGCTAACACGCCCGCGGCCATAGCGTTGCCTGATGGAACGGCGTTATCTTGTAAACCCCTGGGCCGAGTGATTAATTTTTCATGGTCGTCGCTGGTGTCGAAAAAGCCGCCTTCTGGGGTTGAGAAGTGGGCGATCATTTCCTCGGCCAATTCTTGCGCCGCCTGATACCAACGCGGGTTAAAGGTGCTCTGGTACAACTCCAACAATCCTTCGATGAGATGGGCATAATCATCCAGATAGCCGTTGATCTTGGCCGTGCCCTTGCCAGCGGAATCTTTCCAGGTGTGCCACAAGCGTCCCTCGGGGTTGCGGAGTTCGGTCAGGATGAAATTGGCGTTCTTGAGGGCTGCATTACGATAATCATCGCGGTCTAAGGCCTGCGCGGCTTCGGCAAAGGCTGCCAGCATAAGGCCGTTCCAGGAGGTGATAATTTTCTCATCCCTGCCTGGATGAACCCGTCCCTCTCGGACTGCCAACAGCTTACGCCGCGCCAGGGCAAATTCTGAGCGTTGGTTGATCTTGCCCAGAAACTCGAGAATGTTTTTCCCTTCGAAATTGCCTGATTCAGTAATTCCATACGCGGCTATAAAAGCGTCTGCATCCTCACCCAATAAGCTGTGTATTTCGGTCGTTGTCCAGACAAAGAATTTACCTTCCTCACCTTCGCTATCGGCATCCTGAGTTGAATAAAAGCCCCCTTCTGGGCAGGTCATTTCGCGAAGAACATAGTCAAGGATTTCTTCTGTGATGGTGCGGAAAAACGAATTCTCGGTGACCTGCCAGGCGTGCAAATAAACGCGGGCAAGTTGAGCGTTATCATAGAGCATTTTCTCGAAGTGGGGCACCAGCCAATGGTCATCAACCGAGTAGCGATGGAATCCGCCGCCCAATTGGTCGTACATGCCTCCGCGTGCCATTGCCTCTAAGGTCTGTGAGACCATCTTTTTTGCCTGAGGATCATCCGTTGTGTAGTGATAGCGCAGCAAAAATTCCAAGGCCATAGGTTGGGGGAATTTTGGCGCCCCTCTACATCCACCGTGGGCATTGTCAAAAGATTGGCTAAGTTTCTGGAAAGCCGCTTCCAGCGTTTCGTCGTTGAGTGGCTCTTCCGTCTGCCGGTTGACTACTGCCTGGGTTTGGATAGTGTCTACCAATTTCTGGCTATCGGCGATAAGTCTCTGACGCTGGTTTTGCCAGGCGTTGTTTACCGATAATAAGATATCTGAGAAAGAGGCCATTCCATGCCTGGCTGTGGGAGGAAAATAGGTGCCGCCAAAAAATGGTTCTCCGTCGGGGGTGAGAAAGACGCTCATCGGCCAGCCGCCCCTACCGGTCAGAGCTTGTACCGCGCTCATGTAAATTCTGTCCAGGTCGGGTCGCTCTTCACGATCCACCTTGATATTCACAAAGTTGGCATTCATAATCTCTGCCACAGACTCATCTTCAAAAGATTCATGCGCCATGACGTGACACCAATGGCAGGCCGAATATCCAATGCTGAGAAAAATGGGCTTATCCTCAGCTTTTGCTTTTTGGAGGGCCTGCTCGCCCCAGGGATACCAATCCACAGGGTTATCGGCGTGCTGGAGCAGATAAGGGCTGGTTTCTTGTACCAGATAGTTTGTCATCACATCTATTCCTTTTGTAACTACTCGGGCATGTCACCTTTCCGTTGCTCGCTTCGCTTTGCGCGCCTACAGCTTGGCGTTCATCCGCATGCGGCCATGTTATCTCCGCGTGTCCCCATGCAACACTCA
>JAYELX010000255.1:0-3109 GCA_034717875.1 Chloroflexota bacterium
TAAGCCGGTGCTTATGTCCCAACGCCACCATCCGTAACCCAGCCCGATCAAAGGTAAGGTAAGCGCGGCGGTAAAGGAAACCAGTGCGAAGGTAGTTTTTAGTTTATCGTTCATAGGCACCTGTGGAGATTGGTAAGTCGAATATACTGTGAATTATATCATCAGATGTTTCGCCTAGTGTCTTGTCAAGCGTAATCTGATGGCTAAGTTCACTTACCGGCGGTGTTTTTTAGAACTTGCTCAAAATAGAGATGGCATTGCATCTGCTCTTAATGCGTACCACAAGGGCATGATATTGCACATCGGGTCGCTAGAAAACATCATTTATTTGCCGCCTCGCAGGTGCAATGCACTCCCAAAGTGCAATGCACCTGCTGTCGTAGGCATGAAAACTTGATTTTGAGCAATTACGTTTTTCACCTATCATTTTATCCTTAACAAGACACTAGCGCGTATCGCTTAGAAATGAGAATTAAAGAGATGCCTATCGAATAAATTCGAGGCTGGTTTGCAAAATCCACCTGCGTGGATTGGATTTCCAACCGACGCAGGTCGGTTTCGCAAAACAGGGTCGATTTCGTCGCGCTCGTTCGCTGTGCGTGCTTCGCATGCATGCCCGTGCCAAGTCAAGTATAGGAGCATCTTTCCTCGAAAAAGAGAGTCCCTTTTCCCATTAAAAATCCTCCTGTAGGATTCAAATCCCACAGGAGGTAATTTGCACGTCGCAGTAGCCCACGTTGTTATTCTCAACCGGGGGCAGTTAGAGGCCCAGGGCTTTGTATAGACGGGATATGTCCACTTGCTTGATCAACAAATCTTTGAACTGATCCAACTTGGATTTCTGTCCCAGGCGAGTCCTGCCGAAAATGTGGTCGATCATCTCGACGGTCTCCATGGTATTCTCGGACACCAGCAACACGGGCACGCCCATCTGGTCAGCCTGACGAATGATCAGCGGGTTGGGATGCAGGTTGCCGGTCAAGATCAAACAGGTCGTGGAGGTCTCCAGAGCGGCGAGCTGAATGCCGGTACGGTCACCACCGGTGATGACGGCTTTGTTGCGTTGTCTGCGGAAGCGGCTCAATGCTGCTTCCTCATTCATTGCTCCAACGGTCAAGGTCTCGATGAACTGGTCGGTGAACTTCACTTCGGTGAGTACCGTGGCATCCAGCACATCCAGCAATTCTTTAACCGTCAAAGCTGCCAGACTGCGCACCTCGGGTAAGATGCCCAAGACGGTAATCCCCATATCTTCCAAGCAGGGACGAGCGATCTCTTCAACAAACTCGGCATCACTGGCAGGTACACGGTTGATGATCACACCAGATAATGCATCACCCAAGCGGTAAGCGGCTGCCAAGGCATCATCCATCATGCGTACATCGCCGCGGTATTTGACCACGGCCAACACTTTGCTGCCCAACTCGGCAGCCACTTTTGGAGTAGGCAGGCCCACCACGTAGCCCTCACGCAGACTGCCGCCACCCTCCATAAGCAGGATGTCGCGCCCTGCTCCAGCCGCATCGACAGCATCCTTCACTTTAGACATCAAATCAGCTTGTCCACATCCCTTCAGATGCTCACAGAGCAAATCAGAATCCACCACCACGGGAGATAAATCTTCAAGGTCAGCATCCAGCTTTAATATAGCTCTAACAAAAGCCGCATCTTGGTCAACTGTCTTGCTGCCTATATGCCAGGGTTGCAAACTAAGCGGTTTCAAATACCCCACTTTGTATCCAGCATCCATCAGATGTTCGCCCAACGCCAGACACACAGCGGTCTTTCCAGAATAACGTTCAACGGAAGTTACATATAAGGATTTCATCATTTCTCCTAATTATTTCTATCGGTGGTGATTATTAATTAAATGTGCTGAATACAGGTAACAGTCACCTATAAAATCAATGCACACTCTGAATTTTCTCGCTAACCAGCGTAATTTCTATGACAAGATGCTTTTGAAGGTGACTGTCACCTTAGGCAATAATTTTTAGCACTTACCTTTTTACCACTACCATTCTATTTACATACTCAATATCAAGCGCATATCGATTGCAATTGCCCCTTGTCCTTGGGGATAAACAATCAGGGGGTTAATGTCTAGTTCGATGATTTCGGGGAAATCGCAGACCAATTGATTAATGCGCAGTAGCGCGTCCATGATAGCATCTTTATCTGCCGGGGGTTGGCCGCGCACACCATCAAGCAAGGAATGCGTACGTATCTCGCCTAACATATTTTTCGCGTCCAGTACAGTGAAGGGGGCAATGCGGAATGTTACATCTTTTAGCACCTCAACATAAATGCCGCCCAACCCAAAAGTGACCAATGGCCCAAACTGAGGGTCTCGGTTCATACCAACAAGCACTTCTACCCCACTGGGAGGAGCCATTTCTTGCACCTGACAGCCCCATAGACGGGCTTCGGGTAAATATCGCTCCGCTCGATAGGTCATCAACTCGAAGGCGTCACGCACCTCTTCGGCGTTGGCCAGCCCTACTTTTACGCCACCGACATCGGTTTTGTGCAAAATGTCGGGGGATGCGATTTTCATCACCACGGGGAAGCCGATTTCAGCGGCAAACTTGACCGCTTCCTGGGAGTTAGTTGCCAATTTCGAAACGGGTGTCTTAAAACCATAAGCTTCTAATATCGTCCAGGCCTCAGCGTCGCCAATGGACAGGCGGTCTTCAGAACGAACCTTTTCGAATAATTCCAGGACAGCCTGCTGGTCAACTTCGAAGTTAGTATATTCAGATTCTGGGCGAGTGCGTATTTGGCGATATCGAGACATCGCTTCGAAAGCAAGTGCTGCACACTCTGGGAAGGAATAATTAGGGACGCCATACTCGGTAAGCGTGTCAATTCCCACTGCCACTTCTGCTTCACCCATAAAGCTGGTCAGCACCGGTTTATCGATCATTTTGGCCAATTCGACCACGGCTTCGGCAGTTGCTTTGATTTGAGTCATGGCCTGGGGCGTGAGTACCACCAGAATGCCATCCACGTTGGGATCAGCAGCGACTTTTTCCAGTGCGAAGCGATAGCGGTCAGCGAGGGCGTCACCCAGCACATCCACTGGGTTGGCTGCGCTGGATGCATCGGG
>JAYELX010000256.1:0-3098 GCA_034717875.1 Chloroflexota bacterium
TTTAAGTGTTAGTGTTGTGGTAACATACAATTTGTTGTCGTTCAAACAAATCGTCAGTACTTGCTCAAAATATTGTTGGTTTGTACAAGAACAGTTCACTTATCCTCTAGTCCGAATGGACTTTGCAATATTAGCACGGTCGGTTTCGCGTAGCACCCTATCAGGGCTCCGCCGAGCGGGCGTGTTCTTACGAACCTAGCAGAATCAACAATTGCTTCATAAAATCAACACTATTAGCGGTTAGCCAATCCCGCACGGGCGTTAACGCACCGTGCTAAGCCTACGAAGCCCGCTCAAGCGGACTAGACAACACCACCAACATTTTGCGCAGTTACAATCGTCAATGCAGACCAGCATTGAAAAGCTGGTTCTTATGAAAACGAATTTCTATTTCTTGCAACCAGTAGAAGGAGGTGAAAATTAAAACATTTTAACACCCAACTTCTCTATCTTCTTAAAACCTTGCTATTTCCCGATATTTCTAGAGGTTTTTCATGCCGCTAACGACACCACAGCAGATGAAAATGATCCCATCTTTCATCTACATTATCGCCTCTATTTCTATTTCAGACACATTCATATACTAATACTAAAGGAGAAAAAATTATGCCTAACTTTCTACAAACATTCGTAGATCAACTATCTGTCTCTACACTGAATATTCTTGGGGCACTCGCCATTCTCATCATCGGCTGGATTGTTGCCTTGATTGTTGCCGCAATTATCCGCGGCGTGATCAAGAAAACCAAATTAGACGAGAAAATTTCTCAATGGCTATCGAAAGGTGACGGTGTCCCCGTTGATGCAGCCAAAGTAGTAAGTAAAGCCATTTACTACCTGATTATGCTGTTTGTGCTGGTAGCTTTCTTCCAACGACTCGGTTTGACGATGGTCACTCAACCGATCAACGCCTTCTTAACCCAGATTTTGGAATATGCCCCCCGCCTCTTAGGCGCAGGGATGATCGCCCTGGCCGCCTGGGTGATTGCTACCGTTTTGAAGTTTGTGGTGGTTAAAGCACTTGATGCTACTAACCTGGATGAACGTCTCCGCTCAAGTGCAGGAATGGAAGATGACCAAACCAGCTTCAGCCAATCAATCGCCAACGCCCTCTTCTGGTTCATATTCTTGCTATTCTTGCCGGGGATACTGGGCGCACTCAGCATGCAAGGACTAGTAGCACCCGTTCAAGGGATGTTCAGCAACATGCTGAATGTGATTCCAAACATCATCGGTGCCGGCATCATTTTGTTAGTAGGTTGGTTTGTGGCCCGCATTGTCCGTCAGGTGATAGTCAATCTATTGGCTGCTGCTGGCGCAGATAAGCTCAACGAAAAATTCAACCTTGGCGAACAAAAAGTGTCTGCCGTGGTGGGTACGGTGGTACATGCCCTGATTATGATTCAGGTCGTCATTTCGGCATTAGACACCTTGGGAATTGAATCCATCTCTGCCCCAGCCACCCGCATGCTCACAACAGTCTGGAATGGAATCCCAGCCCTGGTTGGTGCGGTCATCGTCCTGGGCATCTCCTACTTCATTGGAAAGTGGATTAGCGAACTCATCAGCAACCTGTTGGCATCTGTCGGATTCAACAAAATCCTGGTGTGGATTGGCTTAGGCAATGAGCCTGGTGAAGGTGAGCAAACGCCTTCCGATATCATGGGAACTTTGATTCTGGTTGGTGTGATGATGTTTGCAGCAGTCGAAGCCGCAAACATCCTTGGTCTGAGCATTGTGGCAGAACTTGTCACCATCGTGATCGGTTATGCCGGACAAGCAATCATTGCCGTTGCTATCTTTGGGGGCGGCATGTACCTGGCTAACCTGACCCAGAAAGTTATCATGGGAACGGGTGTTGCCAATGCCAAGCAGCTCAGTCAACTAGCTCGCATCGCCATCATTGTACTGGTCATCGCCATGGCGCTCGGTCAGTTGGGTGTGGCCACAGAAATCGTCAACATGGCATTTGGTTTGCTGATGGGCGCGATAGCGGTGGCAATTGCGTTGGCATTTGGCCTGGGCAGCCGTGAAATCGCAGCCCGCAAAGTTGAAGGCTGGCTAAAAGCTTTTGATGATAGCGATGAGAAAGCTTAGGCCGCGTCCGAGAATAACTTCCAATTATTCGGGCAAAACTGCTCGGAAAACGACACGAAAAAAACGAAGTTGATTTTGGACGCTTACTTAAGAGTTGCCCATTATTAACTTCGTGGTTTTCCAGTAACCCGGTTCCTCAAAGGAACCGGGTTATTAATTACCCTAAAACTTCACGCGAGCTTGCTCAAAATAGAGCTGTGCAATACATCAAAAGTAGATGCATTGCAAATCGGGTCGGCGCAGGCGGCCTGGAGGCGTGGGTCAAGCTGTTAACTGCCCGTGAGCGAAGGGTGCATCCGGGGCGCGAGTTGAGATTGCTCTCATAAATCAATCATACCACCGTAAATCTCCATTTCTTTTTGCTTCCGCAGCTCTATAGCTTTCCTTTTGGCTTCTTCCTTGCCGTATTTCTTCGTTGAGAAGGAAGTCGCTTTCCTCACGTCGGGTTCGGGACACCAGGTGACGGTGTACACCGGGGTGTAGTTGGGAAGCGAGATTCCTCATCCCAACACCGCCGAGCACCACATCAGTTGGATCAGGCTCTACTTCCAACCAGAAGGAAGTAAATTCCCCTACCAGGTGGGGCACTTCGAGTTCAGCAGGCATGGTGCTGGGGATACATTTACCAACCCCTCAGCATCTGTCTCGTTGAAGGTTGATAAACCCGGCACACTCCAAGCTGCATCGTTCTGCAACTTGCACGGATTGTGGGAAAGTAGCAAAGAGATTGGCTTAGCTTAAAACTTAAACTGATAAAGGGTGAAGGACAAACTCGTTCACCCTTTATCAATCAAACTGCTAGTAAAAAAAGAGGAGTGATAAAATGGCTGCTTTCACAGCAACAGAAGGGCTAGAGATAGCTATGGAAATTGAAAAAAATGGTGAAGTTTTTTATAACGAAATAGCTGCTAATCACTCCCGCACGGGCGTTAACGCACCGTGCTAAATTCGCGAAGCCCATTCGGGCTAGAACCTTGCGCGCCATTGGGCATTCATGCTAA
>JAYELX010000257.1:0-3083 GCA_034717875.1 Chloroflexota bacterium
GCAGGCATGCTCGTACTCGAAAAAGTACAGCCAGCAGGCAAACGCGCCATGCTAGGCGACACTTTTCTACACGGCGCAAAAAATTGGTGAAAACGCCCACCATTCACCACTCAATGTCATTAAGTTAGGTTCTGGCCAGTCTCCTTACCGACCCAGGGAGCACGGTCAGGAGACCGGCTCCAGCTAACTAAATGACATTAACTCACCCTCCACCATTCACTCTCCACCATCCGCCACCCACCCTCCATCCTCCACCATCCACCATTCACCACTTACCATTCACCATTCATCATTCATCATTCACCATCCACCATTCATCATTCACCATTCAATTTTATGCCAAAATCACAAACCCCCACCCCCGAATACCACCTCACCCTGCTCCGCCACGGCGAATCCGTAGGCAACGCCGATGGATATCACCAGGGACAAGCTGACTTCCCGCTCACCGAAAAGGGGATAAAACAAATCCGCGCCCTGGTCGAATACTGGCAAACCCAAAAAATCACCTTCGATCAGGCCATCGCCAGCCCCTTGCAGCGCGCCCGCTCGACCGCCGAAATTATCACCAAATCGCTCGACATCCCCCTCGAATACGATAAAGTTTGGATGGAGCGGGACAACGGAAAGCTGGCCGGCCTGCATCACCAAGAAGCAAAAGAAAAATATCCTCAGCCTGATTTCACCCCCACTTATGAACCCATCGGGCAAACGGGCGAAAGCCAATGGGAATTATATTTGCGCGGCGGCCGGGCCCTACAAAGCCTGATCCATCGCCCCCCAGCCCGCTATCTGGTCATCTCCCACGGCGGATTGCTCAACATGGTCATGTACGCCACCCTCGGCATCACCCCACAACCCAACTTCCACGGCCCGCGCTTCCGCTTCCAAAACACCGCCTTCGCCACCCTGACCTACTACCCAAACCGCCACACCTGGTACATTCACGGCCTCAACCAACGCCCACACTGGAACGAGAAGGAAGAATACCCAAGATGACTATGCGAATTATTACGCTTGGAGCAGGAGCAATCGGAACATATATTGGGGGCAGTTTAGCCCTGGATGGACATGATATAACTTTTGTGGAACGTCCCGTTGTTGTAGCCGAACTCAAATCCCGCGGCATGATCCTGACCCTGGAAGGGGATGAACATAAAATTTCTACCCCAAAGGTGGTCAGTGCTTTGGATCAACTCCTATCCCGAGGTGAGTTCGACGCGGCCATCTTCGCGCTTAAGTCCTATCACACCGACGCGTTCCTGCAATCGCTCCCCGCTCCCCGCTCACGCTGCAAATTTCCCCCCATCCTCTGCCTCTCCAACGGTGTCGACAACGAGCCAGCCATCGCCAAAGCCCTGGGCCCAAACGCGGTCATCGCCGGGACAGTGACCAGCGCAATCGGACGCCGCGCCGCAGGAAACATTGTTTTAGAACGTTTGCGTGGTGTTGGCGTAGCAGCAGGACATCCGCTCTCGAAACAATTAGTAGCCGCGCTAGATTCTGCCGGGCTTAATGCCCAGCTTTTCCCCCAAGCCGCTGATATGAAATGGTCCAAAATGCTGACCAACTTGGTATCCAACGCTTCGTCGGCCATTCTCGATTTACCCCCCGCCGAGATATTCGCTCACCCCGGTTTGTACCGCTTAGAAATTGCTCAACTGCGCGAGGCTCTGGCGGTGATGCGGGCGCAAGGCATCGGCGTGACGAACCTGCCCGGGACACCGGTCAAAGCACTGGCCTTCGCCGCTCAATATCTGCCCCTGTGGCTCTCGCGGCCTCTGCTGGGCAAAGCCGTCGGTGGTGGACGCGGTGGCAAAATGCCATCTTTCCACATCGACTTGCACAGCGGGCGCGGCAAAAGCGAAGTCGATTATCTCAACGGCGCGGTGGTGCGGGCCGGAAATGAACTGGGTATCCCTACCCCGGTCAATCAACTATTCACGGAAACCCTGCTAAATTTGACCCACGGCGAAATCTCACTGAATGAATATCGCCATCAGGCGGAGAAATTGATTCGAAAGAGCAGATAAACTTCAGCGTTTGCCCGCTTTATGCAACCGCAAAATCTCTTTTTCCCTTTCTTTCCGAAATTCTACTGCTGCTTCGAAGGCTGCTTCTCTAGAGTCATGTTTATGATGATAAAATTTCTTGCATCTGCGCTCATTTCTCCTCGGGGCCCAAAACACGCAAAAACAGGGTATTTTTCTCCCTGTCCGACTGCGAACAAAGGTTTCCGAGACACCATTTACACCCGAGGTATTCGAGGCTATCGGCTCTCTTTTATAAGGCAACTTTTTCGGTGGGGGATACTTGCGTACGTATTCAACCCGATATTCTTTAGCTCGCTCTAACGCCTTCTCTTTTCCACCCCATATACTATCGCTAAAGAATTTCCGATGCACTTTCGGGGTTTTATAATATACACGCACGAACCAACCATGGGTATCATCTGAATCTATTCTACTTATTCCTTCCATCTTGTTACCTCGCTTTTTTCTCAATATTCATTTCAAGGTATCATCTCAATATTTCGGGGGAAGCTCGAGCCGGTCTGGCCGCAGGCCCGCCTATGGGCGTGACCGTGCGTGGGTAACTCGGTCAGGCACTCCAAGAGTATGCTTCGCGAAGACCGGTCACAGCTCAATTGCCCCTACTTTTTGAGAAGATACATTCCAAGCTGAAAAAACCACCAAGGATACAAGAATACCAGCAATTCCCGATATTATGAAGAAGAGGCAAGACTTCGGAAGTCTCGAACGACATATTTCGCTAACAAAAAGGCATCCGAAGACTTCCGAAGTCTGGTTTTAGTCAAAACGGGAATTGCTGCAAGAATACAAGGGTATCAGGGTATACAAAGGATTTTTCCGTTCCTGCTGGGGTGGTTCACGGTTAAGGTAACACTTTTTGTAAAATATCTCAGCGCCGGTCGAGTGTTTTCGCTGTAGTTTAGCGAAAATGTATCGAGACCTAGCGGCCTAATACAGCAATATTCCCTTCAATAACCCGCAAACTTGGTCTCGATACAAATTCTCCGCTAGCGCTCCGAATTCACTCGACCGGCGTTTGCTCTATTACTC
>JAYELX010000258.1:0-15711 GCA_034717875.1 Chloroflexota bacterium
CAGCGGCGTAAGGTACGTTGCCGCCCAATACATCAAGTACAGGCTCATCGTCGGCAGTGATGAAGTAATCGCGATAGAGCCTGCCGGCAAATATAAAGTGTGGCGTTTTTAAGGTCATAGAATTATTATCCGTGATTTTGCGTTCGAAATTACTACTTTTTGCCCCAGCCGAGTAGGTCAGGTATGGAAACCTGACCTACATTAGAGTAGGGTGCGATTCCGTTCCCGCCGCTGCTACTTACTGTTTAGTTTCTTTTTTGCAGCCTCGAGAAAAGCCACAAATAGAGGATGGGGGCGGTTGGGGCGAGATAAAAATTCCGGGTGAAATTGTGTTCCCAACATAAAAGGGTGATCAACAAGTTCCGAGATTTCGACTAAACGCCCATCGGGGGAGATGCCGGAGAATCGCATTCCGGCTTTTTGTAAAACTTCTCGGTAGGCATTTTTGAATTCGAAGCGATGCCGGTGGCGTTCTTCCACCATGTCTGTTTGGTAAGCGTTCGCGGCAATGGATCCGGGTTGAAGGAGACAAGGATATAGCCCCAGACGCATTGTCCCCCCCATGTCGGTTAATTTTCGTTGATCGGGCATTAGGTCAATGATCGGGTGTGGTGTCGAGGGATCGAATTCGGTTGAGTTGGTTTCATCATCGCCGAGTATTTCACGGGCAAATTCCACCACCATCAGCTGCATCCCCAAACACAAGCCTAGGTAGGGAATCTTATTTTTCCGGGCGTAGCGAATGGCTCGGATTTTGCCTTCGATGCCGCGCTCGCCAAATCCCCCCGGCACAATGATCCCATCGGCTTCTCGAAGTAGTTCTGTCTCGCATTCTTCTTTCAGTTCGGCAGCATGAATCCAGATTATTTCATCTTCCAAATCGAGCGAAAGGGCAGCATGACGCGTTGCTTCTCGCACACTCATATAAGCATCATGCAATTCCACATATTTTCCAACCAAAGCGATTTTGATCTTTAGCTTAGAGTGACGCATTCGGGCGACAATTTGCTCCCAGTCGCTCCAGTTAGGTTTCTGGCGAGGCGTTAATTCGAGACGCTCCATCAAGAAATCACCCACTCCAGCGTCTTCTAGCAAGAGGGGAATTTCGTAAAGCAAATTGGCTGTAACCATGGGTACAACGGCACGGCGGTCTACGTCGCAAAAGAGGGCAATTTTGTCGCATAATTCATCATCCACGGGGTAATCAGATCGAGCCACGATCATATCGGGGGAAATGCCGATGGAACGCAACTCGCGCACCGAGTGCTGAGTAGGTTTGGTTTTCAACTCGCCGGTTGCGCCAATGTGCGGCATCCAGGTGACATGAATATAAAAACTGTTTTTGGGGCCTACATCGCTGCGCATCTGGCGGAGTGCTTCCAGAAAGGGCAATCCCTCGATGTCGCCAATTGTGCCGCCAACTTCGACCAAGACTATCTCGGCTCCTGTGGTTTTTGCGACCAAATGAATGCAATTTTTAATTTGGTTGGTAATATGTGGAATAACCTGAATGGTACCGCCCAGATAATCTCCACGGCGTTCTTTGGCAATAACTTCTGCATATACTTGACCCGTGGTAACGTTGCAAACTTTATTTAATCTGATATCCACAAAACGTTCATAATGCCCGAGGTCTAGATCGGTTTCGGAACCATCGTCTAAAACATAGACCTCACCATGCTGATACGGACTCATGGTTCCGGGGTCAATATTGATATAAGGGTCTAATTTTTGGATAGAGACTTCGAAGCCCCGCTCTTTCAACACGCGTCCAATCGCCGCGGCAGTAACACCTTTGCCTACAGAACTAAGAACCCCTCCAGTGAGGAAGATGTATTTTGTTGTCACTATGGCCTCCGTGGCCCCAAAAAGGGTAGTGGTAAAGCAGCAATTCCTGTTTTGACTAAAACCAGACTTCGGAAGTCTTCGGATGCCTTTTTGTTAGCGAAATATGTCGTTCGAGACTTCCGAAGTCTTGCCTCTTCTTCATAATATCGGGAATTGCTGGTGGTAAAGAAGTAAGTGATGGTGAAAGGTGACAGTCACTTATTTCTAACCACCACCCAAAAAGAAAAAGGGAGGGCTATTATTAATTAGCCATCCCTATAGAGTATCAGGTCTCGATATAAGTTTAACCAACTATGCGTTCAAGGTCTTCAGCTGCTCGCCGCATTTCCAGAAATATCAAACCCAGCTTTGCATCTTTACCGGTCAGGATTGACAAAACAGCTTCCTCGCCAACTGATGTCAAGATGACATAGCCTTGATTCCCGCGGATGTAGACTTGATCCAGCATGCCGCGCCCCAGCTCGATTGCAATGCGCTCACCCAAACTCAACATCGCCGCCGACATTGCCGAGATTCTGTCTTCTTCCACGTTTCTTGGTAGAGCTGAAGCCATGATCAAACCGTCTACGGAGACAATGGCCGAGGCCTCGATCTCCGGAGAAGCGGCTTGCATTTCGCGCAAACGATCAACCATCTGGTCAGTACGGGATTTTGCCATCACGTTCTCCCTTAGGATTGGTAATTAGATAACTTGTTTCAAGAGGCTGAAAGCGGGATAGTAGGTGATGAATGTGATTGCTTTCAACCCTTTTTTACTTGGCTTTCGCAAAGTCTACCATATTTGATATAAATATGCTAGTTTGTCAGACATCAAAATACAGCTTCATTTCGTAGGGATGGGGGCGGCTGTGCACGGGGTGATACTCTGTTTCTAACTTGTGTTCAATCCAGTCTTCGATAAACTCCTCACTGAACACATCGCCAGCCAACAGAAAATCGTGATCTTCTTCCAACGCTCGTAGAGCGGCATCCAGGGATGTCGGTAAGGGTTTGATAGCTGTGCGCTGTTCATCTGTCCAGGAGAAGACATTGGCATCAATGGGGCCAAAGCCCAATTCGGTGGCGTCCATCTGATGTTGAATGCCGTCAATTCCGGCCATTAATTGCGCCGCCAGGGCAAGGTAGGGGTTGGATGTAGCGTCAGGCGGACGGAACTCGAAGCGGGCTGTATCTGGCTGGTTGGCATATTTAGGAATGCGAATGGCTGCGCTGCGGTTGCCTAAGGAATAGAAGGCGTTAATCGGCGCTTCGTATCCGGGCACCAGCCGCCGATATGAATTAGTGCTGGGGTTGGTCAGGGCCAGGACTGCCGCGCCGTGGTGCAGCAACCCGCCAATATAGTAGCGCGCTGTCTGGCTGATGTGACCATATCCATCCGCATCATAGAACAGATTCTTTTTCTGATCGAAGATATGCTGATGGAAGTGCATGCCATTTCCCGCCTCTCCGTAGATTGGCTTGGGCATAAATGTGACTGCTTTTTCGTGCTGTGCAGCGACCATTTTGGTGGTGTATTTGACCAGCATAATTGCATCCCCGGCGGGAACCAATCCCATCATCGGGATTTCGATCTCCAGTTGACCGGGGCTGCCTACCTCATGGTGGTGATATTTAACCGGGACCCCCATGGATATAAGCTGGTGTGTGATTTCTTGGCGAAGATTGTAGAACTTGTCTTTCGGGGGGGCAGCGTGATAGCCGCCATGGATGGGGATATAAGCTCCGCTGCCACCTGTAGCGCTGTTCCATTCTGCCGTTTCGGAGTTGAAGGTGTAGCCGCTGCTATTGATCTTGTTTTCGTAAAATGCGCTCTCGAAGACATAGAATTCAAACTCTGGTCCCCAGCGGCTTTCCGTGGCAATGCCAGTACTTCGAAGGTAATTTTCTGCGTTTTTAGCCAGGTTGCGAGGATCATTGGCGAACGTTTCGAGGGTATCTGCATCTAAGGTAGTGCAAAAGAAGCTGAGAGTGGGTGCATCCCAAAATGGATCCCGAAACCCAGAGGTAATATCTGGAACCATGATCATATCCCCGGCCTTGACGTTTTTCAGCCCCACAGACGAGCCATCGAACCCAAAACCGCGTTCCATTAATTTGGGCGTAAATTGGCTGGCTGGCGTGGTCAGGTGATGCCATCGCCCCCACAGGTCGCAGAATTTTAGATCAATGGATTGGATTCCTTGCTCTTGGACATATTGATAGGCTTGTTCGAAAGTTTTAAACATGGTTGCTCCATCGTGTTTTTTTGCCATTTGGTTTGTATCCTCTCAATATTTAGGAGCAAGAAGTTGAACTTTTTAAATAGCCCAGTTGAAATGGAGTGAGATTTTCGAAAAAGTTCAACTTCTCCCCAATTTATTGAAAAGATACTTCGACTTTTTATATCAGACAGGCGCTCAAATGATACAATAGCCGCCTTCGTTCATAGGTCAAACTGTAACTGCTCAAAATGTTGGTGGTGTTGTCTAGCCCGCTTGAGCGGGCGGCCTTTTAGAAATTTGTGTATTCGGGCAACAAATTGGCACGAATGCTCAATGGCACGCAAAGTTCTAGCCCGAAGGGGCTTCGTAGGCTTAGCACGGTGCGTTAACGCCCGTGCGGGATTGGCTAACCGCTAATAGTGTTGATTTTATGAAGCAATTGTTGATTCTGCTAGGTTCGTAAGAACACGCCCGCTCGGCGGTGCCCTGATAGGGTGCTACGCGAAACCGACCGTGCTAATATTGCAAAGTCCATTCGGACTAGAGGATAAGTGAACTGTTCTTGTACAAACCAACAATATTTTGAGCAAGTAGGTCAAACTCTTGATCAGGTTTTTTGATCATGTTGGTTGACTGAAAGCTCTGGAAAATATTTTTGGGCCATTCTTTATCATCTCAATATTCCAAGGCAGGGTTTTGACCACACCAACTAGTAAGCGGATTCATAGCGGATTATCGGATGCGTCCGCGAACTGCGCTAGTTATCCGATAATCCGCTACCCATCCGCTGCCAAACTTGAACCGCTCCCCCGTTTTTTAAGAAGATATCTGTTCCTCACCCTCCCCATGTACAAGTCTTTTATTTGACTGTAGCCATGCATTTGAGTAGGAAAAGTATCTATTTTAGACTTTTCCAGAGTTTTCAGTAGTTGAATAATCTGGTTCATTGTCTCCGTACGCACGGTTTAAACGATCGGCCGATGCTTGTAATCAAATCTATCCCTCCTTTGTTTGCTCTGCTCGCTCCGCCAGAATCTCAGCGAACACGGCTTCAGCTTCTTCGGGCAGCGGGGGGACTTCGTGCTGGGCTAATATTTTACGGGCGCGTTGATTGGCGCGGGTGAACATGTCCTTGCTGCCTTTATCTTTCCAGGATACGTAATCATTTCGGTCGATGATCTGCGGCATCCACTGTGCTGTGCGGAAGTTTGCGAAAGTATGTTTATCGGCGATGTAGCCTCCGCCGGGCGTGACGCGCTTGGTAGCTTCTAGTGCCAGTGTGTTTTTGTCGATGGGAAGTCCACCGGCAAAGAAACGGGTCATGCGGATGATTTCATCAGCGATTACCAACATCTCCATGGATGATGTAGAACCATACTCGATATAAGCCACATCGTGAACCAGCGTGGTGCGGGCCAGGAAAGCGGTCATAATCGAGAAAGTGGCTTCGATCCCGGCCTGGGCATCGACGACCTTGCTGTCGGTTGCGCCGCCATAACCCCACACGGGCAAATTATAATAGTGAGCCAAAGCAGTCCATCCGGCCATGCCCAAACTCCACTCGGGGCTGCCGTAGCTGACAATGGTCGTTTTCATGTCCAGAGCGGCTGTGTTCATTCCGTACAGGAAGGGCGCGCCTGGTCGTACCAATTGCGAGATGATCAATCCTAACAAACTCTCGGCATTGCCCAGGGCTACGGATCCCGCCACAGTGATGGGGCCACCCCCACCAGGATTTGTGGAGGGGATATATGCAACGGGAACGCCTTTTTCCGCGCAGAAGATCACTTTCTGGAGCGATTCTTCGATGATGAAGAGCGGGGAAATGGGTTCAGAATACTGCAAGAAGAAAGGTTTCTCTCGCAGGGCTTCTTCTCCGCCTGCTACCGCCGCGGCGATGCGGTAAATATCTTGCATGTCTTTTATGTCTTTGGCCGTGTAAACATTCGGCTTGGTCGTGCCCCGCAACATGCGCATGAACGAGTGGATATAAAGGTCATCAGGCTCCACGTCGGAGGGGTTGCTCATCGACATGACAAAGTCGATGTTGTCGAGTGCGTCGCTCAACCGAGCGAAATCTTCCACGTCCTGGGCCAGGGCGCGGCGGCGTTTACCGCTTTCGATGTCGAGTGTGAAAATTGTGTCGGAGCCAGGGCCAAAGAACACCTTTCCCAGTTCGAGCGGCATGGTCAGGTTGCCCAGACGGTCGTGCATGGGAATGCGTGAAGGCGCGCTGGCAATGGCGTCGTTGACGATGTGTTCGGGAATCTTGATGCGTCCATTTGCTTCCCATGCTCCTGCTTCGAGAAGTAGCTCGCGTCCTTGCGGGTCTTCCATCTTGACGCCGGTTTCTCTTAGAATCTCTAAGCTTGCATAGTGGAGTTCTCGCACTTGCTCGTCAGACAGTATGTTGATAAATGGTCGTTTTGTCGAAATTGGTATTTGAGTTGTCATAAATTAATGTCTCCAATCTTAAAAAATGATATTGTTGAAATGATTTGCCCGAATCAGGGAGCGGTTAAAAGCTCTGTTAAAGCATTCGCATCAGCTAATGCGTCGCAATTCAAGATTTTCTCCTCGATTTGGGTTGTTCGTGATTCGGGTAAACTGTCCGCTGCCAACCAGGCAAATTTCTCCCTGAGTTCATCGTCGGGTGGTTGGTTTGGTTGTTGAATCCCTGATCTATCCCAGGGTGCTTCTACTGCCTCCGATTCGAATGTTTGACCATCTGTCGTTTTGATGCAGACTCTGGCCATTTGCGTGCTTGGAAATTGATTGTTGCAAAAATCATCCGCGCATATTTCGATGCGATCAGCAAGTTCGAGCACGCGTGGATCCGTTAACGCTTTTCCGCTCAATTCGTCAGGCCCAAGGTCTCCGTAGATAACGGCAGCAGCAACCGGAAATGGAAGGCTGTATTGAGCCTCTTCGGTTGTTTTTGGATGTCGGCAGGTCAGGTGTGTGCCTGCATGAAATGTGTACACTTGAATACTGTCGATATTTTGGGGAGAGATATTATGAGCGTGGATTAACTCCAGCGTCCCTGCAATGGGAGGTTGTGCCCAGTGACATACTGCATAACGTTTGAAATCTTGTTCATTGATATACCAGCGTTCACCAATATCGGCCCAAAATTCAGCGACTTCGGCAGCTTCGACCGTTATTGCCGGTGCTCCGGTGAAGCCTTTGTGCGCTAATAATCCCGCACTTACGCCGGACATAGCGCCCCAGCCGGAGCCATCTTTTAGCATTGTGGGGTGATCAATGACGCGCATCATCTGCGAGCGCGGCCCATGATATTCTGCGATTCCGAGAGCGTGGCGGGTTGTTTCTTCGCTCAGCTTCAACCTGCGAGCCACAAGTGCCGCACATCCCAAAGCATTCCAGGCCCCCGATGTGTGATAGTCGCAGGCTGTAGCGTGTAATGCTAATCCAGCCCGCAGGGCGATTTCATAGCCAACGACCAAAGTGGTCAACAGTTCCCGGCCTGAGATTATGTTGTCGTTAAGTTCGAGAGTTGCCAGTGCTGTGGGTATAATGGCGACTCCGGCGTGTCCTTTGGCGGAATTGAAATTGTCGTGAATGTCCAGCGCGTCAATCGTCATCCCATGGGCCAGGGCTGCACCGGCGGGTGAAACTTCGCGCCCATCCAGCCATAAAAACGCACCCTTGCCCATGAAGGTCGAACCAGCAAAATCGTAAATTATGTGTGAGAGTTTCGTCCTTCTCCCGCCGATAGCTGCGCCGATGGTGTCCAGCAAACAGCGTTTTGCTTGTTGCTGAACGTGTTTTGGGATTTGTTCCCAGCTTAGTTCATGAATAAAATCAATTGGATTCATGTTTTTCATCGCTTGATATCTACTTGGTATTGTAAGTATTCACTCCCTTTCCTTGGTAGGGGGGTGGCTGGGGTGGGGGTAGAGTCTCACAGGTTAATTAAGTACCAACATTCGTTAACCAACTTTTCACCCTCCATCAGCCCCTCCCTCAAGGGAGGGGGGAAAGGTTACTTACTATCAACAAGCACCAGAGTTGATGCGAATTGTTCTTTGATCCAAGAATCCACATCCGCAGCGATGGGAATTGGTTCGTGCTCTGTCAGAATACGGTGCGCGATTGCTTTGGCGCGGGTTCGAGCGTCTGTAGCACCATCGGCTTCCCATAAATCGCGGCCCTGTCGGTCGATTACGGCGGAGGGGAAATAATGTTCGCTGCGCATGTGCTGGAAAGTATGATCGTCTGCAAGGTAATGGCTGCCCGGTCCAACTCGGTCGATAACATCGAGGGCAAGCGACTCTTGGTTGACTTCGATCCCGCGCACAGCCCGCATGGCCATGCCAATCATGTCGTTGTCGATTACAAATTGTTCGTAAGCAATGGTAGACATATCTTCCAGCATTCCAGCGGCGTGATGGATGAAATTCGACCCGGCTAGTGCAACTTGAATCAGCGATTGGGTTTTCTCGATGCCAGCCTGGATGTCCGGCAGCTTAGATTCAGTCATACCGGCGCTGTTGTAGATAGGAACTTCGTAAAAATGAGCCATTTGAGTGATAGCAGCGTTGGCTATACCAAGCTCAACTGATCCGCCAAGATAGCTGCCGGTGCGCATGTCCGCGGTTGCCGGAATGGGACCAATCAGGACGGGAGTGCCCGGATTGACAAGCTGGGTCAGCGCAAGCCCGGCCAGTTGTTCAGCATTCAGTTGTGCCAGGGTGCCCGCTAATGTGACCGGAGATGTCGATCCAGCCATGGGCGCGGAGGAAAGCACCACCGGTATGCCTTGCCGACATACTTCGATCAATAGTGTGGTTACATCGGTTGCGAACGCGAGCGGGCTGACCATCCAACTAGTGATGAAAGACACAATTGGGCGTTCTCTCAGCGCTTCAGCTCCACCCATGATGCGCTCGCTCATTTCGATCACGTCGTGGATACCTTGAAGCGTATAGGCCCCGGCCTGAACATGTTTGGTCGTGTTGGCTAGAGCGGCGTAGTATTTGCTGATTTCTACCGACTCCTCAGGGATGTCAGTGGGGTAAATGGGCAATAAGTAAAAGTGGATGTTGTCTAACGCGTCAACGATGAGGGCCATGTCGGCAGCATCTTTGAGCGTAGCTCGACGAATTTTATCTGTTTCTAGGTCCAGCACTTGCAAGGCTGCGCCGCCGGTGCCAATGTGGACGCGCGAACCTTCTAGAATCAAGTCATTCTCGGGATCACGCCCAGCCAGCACTACCCGAGAGCGTGCTTTGTCCAGGGCATCTTCTATCAGCGCGGATGGGATTCGCACCCGGTTGCCGTCTATGCTGGCCCCGGCTGATTTAAAAAGACCGAGAGCTTCCGTTTCTTCGACTTGGACCCCCGTTCGTTTCAATATCGACAGGGATGCCTCGTGAATTTGCTTTACTTGCGCATCGGTGAGCGGTTTATATTGGCCGCCGGATAGCCCTTTTTGGGGTTGGGATATTTTCTTTGCCATGAATTTTTTCCTTAGGGTTGATAATTAAATAATCTGTTTCTGCACTAAAATAGCGTCGGAGCCGGTCTTAGCGTAAGTCTTGGCGATCTGTGGGGATGCCTGAACGCTTTGTGGCTCGGTGGGGACACCGGCCACAGCCCCGAAATATTGACTTAATCAAACAAAATCACTCCGCGGGCTGCTTCGCCGGAGAGCATGTCGTCGAAAGCGGTATTGATCTTTTCGAGGGGGGATTTGGAGCGTAAAGTATAGCTGCTTGCATGTTTGTTGGTTCTTGTGATAGAGGGCCGACCTGATGGCCGGCCCTCAACTTAGATTTCACCCAAAGGGTGGGTTGTGATAATGGTATTGACTACGGGCAGCTTTCCACAAGACCTTCGGTTGTTAAGAAGTCGCAAGCCACATCATAGGGATCCACTTCTTCAATGTCAACGCTCTTATTTAGTTCCATCATCTTCTCGGTTGTCAAAGCTTGAGCGATAGGATCTAAAACAGTAGCAATACCAGGGTAAGCATCCATAATCTCTTGACGCACTACCGGGGCAGGGTTGTAGACGGGGAAGTACTGCAAGTCATCCGTAAGGTTGAAGAAACCAAAGGCGGGGATGCGCCCATCGGTGGCAAAACCCATAGCCGTGGTGCATTCGCCGTCTTGCAGCGCTTTGTAGGTTAGACCAGAGTCCATCATGATGACCTGATCTTCGTCGAACTGGAATCCGTATAATTCTTCCACGCCTCTAAAACCATCGGGTCGGGCGTAGAATTCTTGGTTGATGCACAGGCTGGCGTCGCCGCCGCCGTTGATGTATGCAGCCAAGTCGGAGATGGACTCAATGCCCAGCTCATCTCCTACGCTTTGTTGCATCATTAGCGTATAGGTGTTGTTGAAGGGGGCCATGGCCAGCCAGTTCAGGCCATTTCCAGCATCCTCAGCTTTGACCTTGTCGTAGCATTCCTGAGGGTCGGTGATGGGGTCTTCGTGTCCCAGTTGGGAGATCCAGCCGGTGCCGGTGTATTCCCAGTACATGTCGATCTCACCAGTGAGCAGTGCCTCGCGGTTGACAGCGGTGCCGCCCAGCCCGACTTGGTTGTCCACATCAAAGCCAGCATCTGCCAGAGCGATGACGCTGAGGTTGCCCAGAATGATTTGCTCGGTAAAGTCCTTGGAACCGACGATGACCAGCCCGGTTGCCATTTCTTCTTCCACAGGCTCGGCAGCTTCACTGACCTCATAGCCAGCAGCGTAAGTGTCCAGGAAGTCGCGGGCGACATCAGCGGGATCTTCCTCGTCAATGTCAACGCGCTTGTTCATATCCATCATCACTTCGGTCGTCAGAGCCTCGGCGATGGGGGCGAATATGTCAGCAATGTCAGGGTTGGCGTCCAACACATCTTGGCGGATTACTGGGGCCGGGTTGTAGACGGGGAAGTACTGCAAATCATCCACCAGGTTGAAGAAACCAAAGGCAGGGATGCGCCCATCGGTGGCAAAGCCCATGGCCGTGGTGCATTCGCCGTCTTGCAGCGCTTTGTAGGTTAGACCAGAGTCCATCATGATGACCTGATCTTCGTCGAACTGGAATCCGTATAATTCTTCCACGCCTCTAAAACCATCGGGTCGGGCGTAGAATTCTTGGTTGATGCACAGGCTGGCGTCGCCGCCGCCGTTGATGTACGCGGATAGATCGGAGATGGAGGCAATGCCCAACTCATCTCCTACGCTTTGCTGCATCATTAGCGTATAGGTGTTGTTGAAGGGGGCCATGGCCATCCAGTTCAGGCCATTTCCAGCATCCTCAGCTTTGACCTTGTCATAGCATTCCTGAGGGTCGGTGATGGGGTCTTCGTGTCCCAGTTGGGAGATCCAGCCAGTGCCGGTGTACTCCCAGTACATGTCGATCTCACCAGTGAGCAGTGCCTCGCGGTTGACAGCGGTGCCGCCCAGTCCTACCTGGTTGTCTACATCAAAGCCGGCATCTGTCAGGGCGAGGACACTGAGGTTGCCCAGGATGATCTGCTCGGTAAAGTCCTTGGAGCCGACGATGACCAGACTCTTTTCAACTTCAGCAGCGACTTCTTCCTCTGCTTCTTCTGCTTCTGGTGCTTCTTCGGCCTCTTCGGCCTCTGCAGGGGCTTCAGTGGGTGCAGGCTTACAAGCTCCCAACAGCAAAGCAGTAATCATGAAAAACGCAAACAAGATAGATAGATGTTTCTTCATCAAATTTCTCCTCTTTAATTGTTTATCTTACTTTAATTTTGTTAAATAGATGTTGTTTTAGATGTTTCCAGTAGAGTAGATGATTTTTGGCACCTCCTTTGAGTTTGTAGTAAAAAAGCGGGTAGTGGCTAATATTGACTGATGAACTCGCATGGTACAGGTGACAGTCACTTTCCCGATAATGCAAATTACGCTAATACATGACCATTTTGTTGCCTGATATGTTATACAGACCATGCGAAAGTGACTGTCACCTTTTTCATCAATCAAAATTTATTACTACAAGAATTTATCGATAGTTATGCTCTTGCTGTAGGAGCGACTAGTTGATCTTCGACTTTACCCAGAATCCAATCCACCAGGATGGCCATGACTGCCGTGAAGATAGCGCCAACCAGGATCATGCGATCTCGCATCAACGGGATACCGGTGATGATGAAATTTCCCAGCCCGCCGGCGCCGATGAAGGCTCCCAGCGCGGCCGTGCCGACGTTGATCACCGCCGCGGTGCGCATACCGGCAAACATGACCTTGAAGGCCAGCGGTAACTCTATCCGCGTCAGTATCTGTCGATTGGTCATACCCATACCTGTAGCCGCCTCGATGACGTTGGTATCTACTTCCTCGATCCCGGTAGCTGTGTTGCGTACGATGGGCAGTAGAGCGTACAACCAAAGGGCAAAGACGGCTGTTTTGAAACCCAGGCCGAGGATGCCCATAAAGACAGCCAGGATAGCGATGCTGGGTACCGACTGGCCAACATTGGCCACGCCCAAGATGAGGCCTGAGAAGTCACGGAAACCTTCCCGGGTGATCAGGATGCCGGCTGGTACTGCTACTGCAATGGCCAAGCCTGTGGAAATGAGAATGAGCTGTAAGTGTTCGATTACGGCTTTTGTGACATTATCGAAGCCGATTTCATAGCTGCCGATGATGTTGGCTTCCATACTTCCCGGTTCGATGGTGAGCAATAGTCGATTGTAGACCAGTATGATCACGATGATCATGAGTATCGGGATAGCCGTCCAGGCCATCACGTCGTTGAAGGTGATTTGGCTAAGACGCTGCCAAAAACTCTTTTTCTTTTTCATTGGCTATTCCTCCTCTTCCCCACCGGCGGCATCTGAACTCTCCATGACGGCCTTGTGGATCATTTCGGTATTGATAACTCCTCGCACGCGATTCCGGGCGTCCACCACACAGACGTTGGCATAGTCAACAACCAACATCTCTGACAAAGAATCCTTCAGGTTGGTACCTAGATGAATAGCAGTGGCAGCCGGTTCCACAAACTCTTCTACCCATCCGGTTTGACCTTTTATGTCTCTGATTCTGACATATCCTTGCAGTTGACGGTCGGCGTCAATCACATAGGCGAATTTTAGGTTCTGTTCACGCATAAAGCCAACGGCCTGCTCTACGTTTTGTGTGGCTTGAAGCAGTGGCGGGCGCGTGTTCATCACTTCGTCAACGCGTACAAGATTGAGCCGCTTGAGGGCCCGGTCAGCCCCGATGAAGTCTTCCACGAATTCGTTGGCTGGATGGGCCAGGATGTTTGCTGCCGAATCGAACTGTTCCAGGATACCACCCACGTTGAGGATGCAGATTTTATCTCCCATCTTGATGGCTTCATCTATATCGTGTGTGACAAAGAGGATTGTCTTTTTGATCTCTTGCTGCAAACGCAGGAACTCGTTCTGGAGTATGGTACGGTTGATGGGATCAATAGCCCCGAAAGGCTCGTCCATCAGCATTGCTGGCGGGTCGGTGGCCATGCCGCGGGCCACGCCGATGCGCTGGCGCTGTCCACCCGATAACTCGTGGGGGTAACGCTCCAAGAACTCGAGGGGCATGTTCATCATATTGAGCAGGTCTTCTGCCCGGCCGCGGGTGCGCGTTTCGTCCCATCCCAACAAATCGGGCACTGTGCCCATATTCTGCAGGATGGTGCGATGGGGGAAAAGCCCGATCTGCTGAATGATGTACCCAATGCTGCGCCGCAATACGATGGGGTCCATATCGAGTACGTTTTGCGTCTCGCCTCGTTCGTCACTGACGTAGATGTTTCCTTCGGTTGGTTCGATCAGACGGTTGACCAACTTCATCGCCGTGGTCTTACCACAACCGGAAGGGCCAACTATGGTGCAAATTTCTCCCGTTGGAACAGTGAACGATAGATTGTCTACCGCGGGAGATGTGGTGCCAGGGTAAATCTTGGTTACGTTCTCAAACTTTATCATTTTATTTGTCCTCCTATTTTAATATATCAGGCTGTTTCGCGCCTGCCTTTTAATCCTTCGGGAGTTAGTACGTCCTGCAGCCAACCCAAGAAGTAGTCCACCGCCAGAGCCAAGATAGCCACCAGGATCGCCCCGGCGTAATATCGCTTTGGTTGGGCGCGCTGGATACCGGAGAAGATATACTCGCCTAGGGTATCGTTGCCGATATAAGCGGCGATAGCCGTGATGCCAACCAGCATAACGATGGCCACGCGCACCCCGGTCATGATGACCGGAACTGCCATAGGTAGTTTGACTTTGAGCAGCAATTGCAGCTCGTTCATGCCCATGCCCCGACCGGATTCGATGATCTCTGGAGCTACCGATTTGATACCGGTGTAGGTGTTGCGCAAGATGGGTAGTTGGGCGTATAAGACTAGGGCAAAGATGGCGTTGAAGGGGCCGATGCCCAGCGGTTTGATCATTACACCGAACAAGGCTACACTGGGAATGGTTAAGATGATGCCGGCGATGTAAAGAGTCAATTCGCCGCCCGATTCACCGGCCAGGAACAGCACGTACAAGATGATGGTGAACACCGCTCCGATCGTTCCTACTGCGGCTGGCTTGGAAACAATCGAACCAACGATATCGACCAGTGTTGAAAAGAATCCTTCTACTCTGAGCGATCGGTCCCATCCTTTTACTGTACTTGCGATAGTTCCACTGATTTCTTCACCAAGCACGCCCGATGAGGCAGCCCACAGTAGAAGGAACAGGGCCAGCGGTATCAAGACGCCCAGGTGAGAGAACTGCGGGCGCCGCGAAGGCATGGTGATGAATATCCCCATCACCACGCCAAGCACTACCGCGATGGCGACAGAGAACGCTACCAGCCAGAGGTGGCCAAACAGCAGTTCCTGCGCTGCCCCCTTGGCCCACTGCCCGGCGATGAAGTCCCACTGAGCGGTGATGGTGTTTTCCTCACCGGCAGCAAACATCGAGGCTACCCGCAGGAGTGCCCAAATGATTATTGGCATGCCTAAGGTGTACAAGATTGCGCTGGACTGCATCTTCTCGTGAGCGGCTTGCAAGGCAAAGAGTAACAATACAAACCCATAGATGCCAAACAAGACCAAAAAAATGCCTGCGATTCCTATTGGACTAAGAGGGTTCAAAATGGCTGTTAGCGTTAGCCCCAGTTTATCGCCCACGAAAAGGAAGGCGGTCACGATCATACCCATGGGCACAGTGACCAGGGATAACAGATAACTGTGCTGGATAAAATTGCCGTCTCCGCCAAATGCTTGGGCGACTAAGAACAAAATCAAGCTTATGATAAAAAAGTCAGCCTCTGTGAAAAAGATCATGCGCAGCAGATCAATCAATACTGCATCTCCTGCTCCAGATACCAGAGAAGCTGGCTTTGTAGCTAAAGCCCATAGCCCAAGTACGATGCCTAGAAAGCCAACCCCAACAAAGATTTTCAGGGAATCAGCTTGTTTTTTTAGCGCATGAAACGTGTCTATATTGGGCTGGGTTAGTACGTTTATCCAACCATCTAACAGTTCATGCCAAAACCCGTTTCGGACTTTGACTTGCTTTTTTTCTGTTAGCATAGTTCCTCCTTTTTTGTCTTTAATAAAATAAGATGAATGTGAGGTGATTTTCTATACAGATACTTATCCGAGTCGTATTGAGATTTTGTTTACAACCTCCTTCAGGGATTCAACGTATCCTTTT
>JAYELX010000259.1:0-15708 GCA_034717875.1 Chloroflexota bacterium
CTCCGCGTCGTCTGGGTTATTTCGGTTTTCCAGAGCAGGGTTTCGAACGCACTAACTGGTAAGCGGATTTATCACGGATTGCTTTGCATGCCTACGGCAACGGCAAGCGGATTAGCGGATGCGCCCGTGAACTGTGGTAGTTATCTGCTGTGACCGGTCTTTTGCCCACTCGCTGTGACCGGTCTCCTGACCGAGTCACCCACGCGCGGTCAGGCACTTCTTCAATCGACCTTTGTGAAACGAGTTCTGTTAGATCGAGTACAAAAATGACTACACCAAAGAAACTAAAAATTTGTGTTATTTTCGGCGGCCGCTCTGGCGAGCACGAAGTCTCGTTGATGTCAGCGCGTTCGGTTTTGACAACTTTGAACCCGGAAAAATACGAGATCACGGAGGTTGGTATTACCCATGATGGTATCTGGTTATCGGGAGAGAACGTTCTTGAGGCCATGTTGTCTGGTGAGACCAAACATCTTAGGCCGGTAACCATATTGCCCGACCCTACACGCAAGGGACTTTATTCACTCCCCGGTACCCAGGGAAAGGGACGTTTCGAGCTGATCACCGATTTCGATGTCGTTTTCCCGGTGCTGCATGGCACTTTTGGGGAGGACGGCACATTGCAAGGTTTGTTCGAAATGGCTGGAGTGGCCTATGTGAGCGCTGGCGTCGCGGGTTCTGCTGTTGGTATGGATAAAGGTATTTTCAAAGCCGTCATGCGAGCTAAGGCTATACCCGTGGTCGATGGTATCGTGGTTCTGCGCAGCGAGATCGAAACTGATATGAACGCTGTACTTGATCGTGCTGAGCTAATGGCAGAATATCCATTATTTGTAAAACCAGTCAATATGGGCTCATCGGTGGGTGTGAGCAAATGCCAGAACCGTTCGGACTTGCTCGAAGGGTTGATGGAAGCTGCCCGCTTCGATCGGCGATTGTTGATCGAGCGTGGTGTCAACGCGCGCGAGATCGAGATCAGTGTATTGGGCAACGATAAACCCCAGGCCTCCGTCGTTGGCGAGATTCGCCCGGCAGCAGAATTCTATTCCTACAATGCCAAATACCACGATGATCGCTCGGAATTATTAATTCCTGCCCCAATCCCGGAAAATCTCGCTGACGAAATGCGCTCTGTGGCTGTGCGTGCTTATAAGGCCATAGATTGCGCTGGAATGGCGCGAGCTGATTTTTTGTTGGATAGAGATAGTGGTGAATACTACCTCAATGAGGTTAATACAATTCCCGGTTTTACTCAGATCAGCATGTATCCTAAACTGTGGAATGCCAGCGGATTGCCGTATCCTCAACTGGTTGACCGCCTGATCGAGCTGGCCCTGGAACGCCGAGCCGAACGCGACCGCACTGAATGGCGATATGAGCGATAGAAATTTATGACCCAATCCAAACAATCCAACTCCCGGGCTGAGAAAGTTCGGACACGACGCAAGACAAGCGGACGTTCCCATGCTCGCAAACGTCGAAGTGGACGGGGCGATACCGCGCCACGATTGCCTCCGGTGATGGTGCGAGGTGGGGATGCGCCTGCTGCTCCACAGCGCAAGTCGAAACGCAAACGCGCAAAGCGTCGTTTTGATGTTGCCTTAGCTGCTCCCGGTGTGGAGATTAGCTTGCCCTCGGTTCCATCTATAAAAATCGGGTGGCGTCTAATGTCGTTTGCGTTGGTGCTGGGTCTGTCGGTGCTGCTATATTATTTATGGACATCACCGAGTTTCCAGATCGAAAAAGCAGAAGTTCAGGGCGCTGTTCGACTATCTCCGCAAAATATCAATAACGCATTACTTATTTATAATAAGCACGTTTTCGAGATTAGACCGGATGAATTAGAGCAGCAGTTGCGCAACGTCTATCCGGGTTTGACGGCGGTTTCAGTGCAAGTTGGTTTTCCGTCCAAAGTTGTGGTGAAGGTGGAGGAGCGCGTCCCCGTTTTGGCTTGGGAGCAGGATTCCCGTGTGTGGTGGGTAGACGTTCGGGGAATAGCTTTCCCCCCCCGTGGGGAGGCAGAGTCTCTTGTTCGGGTTGTGGCATCCTCTTCACCCCTTGTCATAATCCACCCTGAAAACGAATCCACCCAAGATGTCGATGATGAATCCCCTCAGGTTTTTATCTCATCAGAGATAGTGGCGTTGATTTTATCTTTGAATGTATATGCGCCAAATGGAACCACGATTGTATACGATCCCCAATATGGTTTCGGGTGGCGTAATCCAGCCGGTTGGGATGTGTATTTTGGGGTTGACGATGCTGATATTTCGATGAAGTTTTCCGTTTATGAATCTGTTTTAGAGCGGTTGCAGAAAGATGGTATTCAACCAGCTTTGATTAGCGTGGAGCACTTGAATGCTCCCTATTATCGTTTGGAGCAATAGGCATTATGGATGCACCCATTATTGTTGGTATTGATATAGGCACAACCAAGATTTGTACGCTGGTCGCTAGTGTGAATGAGGCCGGCCGACTGCGCATTTTGGGAGTGGGCATTGAGCCTTCCAATGGCATGCGTAAGGGTACAGTGGTCGATGTGAATGCAGTGGTACAGGCTGTAGCGCGTTCGATTGAAAAAGCTGAACGCACGTCTGGATTGGAAATTGAATCTGCATTAGTGAGCCTAGCAGGCTCTCATATTTCTTCTGAGAACAGTCGAGGGGTAGTGGGTGTGTCTGGGCGCACAATCGAGAGTGAGGATGTGGCCCGGGTGATCGAGGCATCCCGTGCGGTGACTATTCCGCATAACCAAGAGATGATTCATGTTATTCAACGTGGTTTTGTTGTTGATGGGCAAGATGGTATCCGCCTGCCGGTGGGAATGCACGGCTACCGGTTGGAGGCTGAAACCCATGTGATCACTGCATCGGCGGCAGCGGTGGAGAATTTACGCAAGGTGGTCGAATCGGCAGGTGCTGGAGTTGGCCAATTTGTGCTCAATCCCCTGGCCTCAGCGGAGGTGGTTCTTTCGGATGAGGAGCGTGAAATGGGCGTGGTAGTATGCGACATCGGCGGCGGCACGACTGATATGGCTATTTATATCAACGGCGACGTGTGGCATACGATGGTTCTTGCAGTAGGCGGCAATCATATTACATCGGATATTGCTCACGGGCTGCATTTGCCTATCTCCCAGGCTGAGGAGATAAAATTGAAGCATGGGCACGCCCTGCAATCTCAGGTTGGTGAAGAAGAGGCTTTTTATGTGCATCCGTTTGGCGACGAGAATACGGTCCAGATCCATCGCCGTGAGTTAGCTTATATTATCGAGGCGCGCGTAGAAGAGATTTTTAGCCTGGTAATGAGGGAGATCAAACGCTCTGGTTATGACAGCCTTTTGCCTGCTGGGATGGTGTTGACCGGGGGCGTTAGTGCGTTGCCGGGAATCCGTCAGCTTGCCAAACGCGTGCTGGAAATTCCGGTCCAAGTCGTTCGGCCAGAAGGCTTGGTGGGTATGGTGGACCAGTTGCATTCTCCGGCTTATTCTACTAGTGTAGGCTTGTTGCAATGGGCTGTATTGATGAGCGAGTTTGGGGATTTGCATAGCAGCCGCCGAGGAATACGATTAGGCGGGGATGTAAATTGGGGTAAATTGCAGGATTGGTTGCGGCGATTATTGCCGTGAAGGTGTTTATATTTAATCTTCGAAACAAGAAAGTTTGGTAAAATGCAGCATTAATTGGATCAACACGAGGAGGAATCCAAAATGAAAACAATGAATCAACCTGAATCATTCGCACGTATAAAGGTTATAGGCGTCGGCGGTGGGGGGTGCAATGCTGTCGATCGTATGATCGCAGAAGGGCTGCAAGGTGTTGAGTTTATTGCTGTCAACACTGATGCTCAAGCGTTAACGTTTTCGAAAGCGACAACCCGTGTGCGCATTGGCGACGAGTTAACCCGCGGCTTGGGGTCGGGTGGCAATCCTGAAGTTGGATGCGCCGCCGCGGAAGAGTCCGCTGAGGAATTGTACAATGTCCTCAAAGGTTCCGACATGGTTTTTATTACCGCCGGAATCGGTGGCGGCACTGGTACGGGGGCTTCGCCGGTGATTGCACAGATTGCCAGAGAAATGGGTGCTTTGACTATCGGTGTTGTCACGCGTCCATTTACATTCGAGGGCTCCCGGCGTATCGATGTTGCCGAAGTTGGCATCACTGATTTTAAAGAACAAGCTGATACCTTGATTGTGATTCCCAATGATCGTTTGTTACAAATCGTCGATAAACGCGCTAGCTTACAAGATGCTTTCAAGGTTGCTGACGATGTTTTACGTCAAGGCATTCAGGGTATCTCAGAGTTGATAACTGTTCCCGGTTTGATCAACCTGGACTTTGCCGATGTTCGCACAATCATGTCTGAGGGTGGCGCCGCTTTGATGGCGGTGGGTCGCGCATCTGGTGATGATCGCGCCAGCGATGCTGCCGAACAGGCTGTCTCTAGTGAATTGTTGGACATCACTATCGACGGTGCCCGCGGCATCTTGTTCAATGTGACCGGCGGTCCGGAAATGACTCTATTCGAGGTAAACCAGGCGGCTGCCATAATCAAAGAAACCGCGCATCCTGATGTTAACTTGATCTTTGGAGCTGTGATTGATCCTGATATAGGTGATGATCTTCGTGTTACTGTGATTGCTACCGGCTTTGGAAGCTCAGGTATGCCGCCCAGCATTATGGAACGCAAGGAACGAAAACAAGTATATGAATCGAAGCGGGAAGTAAGAGAAGAGTTTCAACCCCGTTCGTTGGATACAGATGATTTGGATATTCCCACGTTCTTGCGAAACCGGGTGCGAAAATAAAGTAGTGTATCGTTTGGTGGTGGTAAAAAGGTAAGTGTTGAGGATTTTTGTACAAGGTGACAGTTACTTATAAATTAGCCCTACATCCTGCATCATATTGCTTAACCAGCGTGCTTTCTTCACAAAATACCTTTGCAAGTGACTGTCACCTTTGATCGTCACTTGCAATCTACCCACCATCTATCGTTTAAACTGATATATCGCCTCCGATGCCACTGGCTCTCCTCCCAGTGGTTGTGGTTGCCTGTTTACCCATACTCCCCAGCCATTATTTTCGGATGGGGAGTATGAGTTTAACAGTACTTATTTAATCCTCTCGACATGGTTCGAAAAGTCTGTTTTTACGTTGAAAGCACATTTACAATTTGCGCAAGCCGTCTGCAATACTCTACCCCCTCTCCAGCCCTCCAACTACTGAGGGGAGGTAAGCATTTAGAGGGGAATTCAAATCCCGATTTCTTAAAAATTTCAGCAACGTAAAAAATATTAAGGTAATTAGTACTCTAATATGCTTGCATCACTACCTCAAGCATGCTAGAATAAGCACCTGCCAAAACCCTATATATCAGGTCTCACAGCACGAGCACCCCCATATATGGGGGTGTATTTAGCTATGGTGGGAAAAAGGTAAGTGTTGAGGATTTTTGCACAAGGTGACAGTCACTTATAAATTAGCCCTACAGATTGCATCATATTGCTTAACCAGCGTGTTTTCTTCACAAAACACCTTTGCAAGTGATTGTCAGCTTTGATCATCACTAACTATCTACCCCCACCTATTTAAGACAAGGATGGTTTATATGCTTTGCCCCTATTGCAAGAGTGATCGCACGCGAGTAGTTGATACAACTAAAGATAAACGCGGCGGTACACGTCGTCGTCGCGAGTGTCGGAGTTGCGAGCAACGCTTCAGTACTTACGAACGTCCTATTCTTGCGCCACCATTGTTGATCAAAGAAGATGACAGACGGGAAGAGTTCGACCGCGAGAAGTTATTACGTGGGATTTATATTGCCTGTGCCAAGAGGCCGGTTTCAGCGGCTGATATTGATCGCCTGGTTGGGGAGATAGAAGCCTCTTTGCAGGCCATGGGGGAAATAGAAGTGCCTTCGCGAGTTGTGGGGGATATGGTTATCGATGGGTTAAAAGAATTAGATCATATAGCATATATTCGTTATGCAATAGTGTACTTGGGTTTAGATGATTTGAAATCAATTCGAGAAGAGATCGATCTTTTGCTCGAGCAAGCTGATTAATCGGATTGGGTGCGCAGGGGATATTGTTTCCGTTGAGGATTTCAAAATCGTAAAGGAATGAGAGTTTAATGGTTTTAATGGATATAAATACGCGCAAAGAAAAAGTTGAAAGTTCAATTGATAGTTCTTTCCTGCCGCCTCTGCCAGAGAATGCGCAAGCGGTTGAGTTATCAGAGAATTCTTATCGAGTGTTCGAGCGGCGTTATACGCGCCGGGATGAGGATGGTCAACCCGTCGAGACGGTGAAAGAGACCTTCTGGCGAGTGGCCTATAATGTAGCTGCTGTTGAAGAAATGTGGGATGAGCTTCCTGCTCAAGTGGCGCATCGCTTTTATGATCTCCTCGCCGAAAAACGCTTCCTGCCCAATTCCCCAACTTTTACAGGAGCAGGTACCCCGTTGGGGCAGTTGGCAGCCTGTTTCGTCTTACCCATCAGCGATGATATGGGCCGTCGTGATGATGGTATTTTTCAGACCCTGCGTGATGCTGCCTTGATTCAACAAACCGGCGGCGGGAACGGCTTTTCCTTTTCGCGCATACGTCCCAAGGGAACCTTGATCAAAACATCCTCTGGTCAGGCTACTGGCCCGGTTGGATTCCTACGAGTATACGATCAGGCTTTTGGAGAGATTGCCCAGGGTGGTGCAAGGCGTGGAGCCAACATGGCTGTTTTACGCGTCGATCATCCGGATATCGAAGATTTCATCGCTTGCAAGACCAGCGAGAACGCTATTACCAACTTTAACATATCTGTGGGTATTACCGACGCTTTCATGCATGCGGTGGAGAACGACGATATGTGGGAGTTGCGCTTCCCCGATGTCAACGACCCTGCCTATCGAGAGTTCGACGGAACTTTAGAACAAGCTGAAGCTGAGGGGATTCCCATCAGCATTTTTGGGCAAGTGCAAGCGCGAGAATTGTTCGGCAAGATTGTCACTCAGGCACATCACAACGGCGAACCTGGCGTTCTATTTTTGGATACAGCCAACCGTGCTAACCCGATGCCGCATCTGTACATGTTGGAGGCAACAAATCCCTGTGGTGAACAATATTTATCACCATACGAGAATTGTTGTCTCGGCTCGATCAACCTGGCGCAGCATCTGGGGCTAGATGACTGCGTGGATTGGGAGAAATTGCAAGCTTCTGTCAGTTTGGCTACTCGCTTTCTCGATGATGTGGTCAATGCCAATGCTTATGTTCCCGCCGTGCCAGAACTCCGCAAAGCCGCTCACCGTGCCCGCCGGATTGGTCTGGGCTTTATGGGATTGGGAGATTTAATGTATCACGTTGGTCTTCGTTATGGTTCACTGGAAGGGCAGGAGTTTGCTGCTCAAGTAATGGAATTTATTCGCTTTCACGCTATGCGCGCAAGCATTGAGTTGGCGGAAACGCGTGGGGCTTTCCCTGCTATCAAGGGAAGCATCTACGACCCCGAAAATTTGACTTGGCAACCGCCGGTGTCCATTATTTCTTATAAACATGATTGGAACCGCCCTCAATTAGATTGGGAATCGATTGTAAACGGGATCACCAAAAACGGAATTCGAAATGCCGCCCAAACTACTATCGCCCCCACAGGTACAACCGCGACTGTTGCTGGCTGTGAAGGCTATGGTTGTGAGCCTGTTTTCGCTTTAGCGTATGTTCGCCATGTGGATGATAACGGTAAGGATTTGCGACTTGCTTATACCAGCCCACTTTTCGATAAAGCCTTAGTCGAAGTTGGGTTTGATGATGATGTCCGCAAGCATATCGTCGAGCAAGTAGTGTTACAAGGCACGTGTCAGGATGTCGCAGGTGTACCGGATCGCCTGCAGGATGTATTCGTTGTGTCGAATGATATCACTGCGGAAGAACACGTTCGTATGCAGGCTGCCTTACAGGCTTTTGTGGATAATAGCATTTCGAAGACCATTAATTTCCCTGCCGATGCTCTGGAGGAAGATGTTGCCACTGCTTATCAATTAGCTTGGGAGTTGGGCTGCAAAGGCACCACTGTGTATGTGACCGGCTCGCGGCAGAAGGTGGTCTTGGAGACACAATCCACGGTTAAAGGGATGGATGATGGTGATGGTGCGAAGACTGGCGCAAGAGATGATCAATTGACTTTGTGGCATGAAACCAAAAAACCGCGCCCGCGACAGTTGAAGGGTTATACTTTCAACATCAAGACTCCCTTGGGCAAAGCCTTCGTGACTGTCAACGAGAATGGTGGAAATCAGCCCTTCGAAGTTTTCATCAACACATCTAAAGCTGGCTCGGATACAGCGGCCGTCTCTGAGGCTATCGGACGTTTGCTTTCCTATATTCTGCGATTATCGTCTCCCGTTGAACCGCGCGAGCGTATGCAGGAGATTGTGCGTCAACTTTCGGGAATTGGCGGCAGGCGTCCGATGGGCTTTGGGCCTAATCGGGTACACTCCCTTCCTGATGGAGTCTCCCAGGTGCTGAGTGATTATTTGGAGAATACCTCCACTGAGCGCCCTCAGCGAGGCGTAAAAAGTGATAATGGTCACGGGCTGGGCAAGTCTTTGAATTTGGATGTTGACAACCCAAACGATGGCCACTCCCGCTCATTCAAGATTGGTGATCTATGCCCCGACTGCGGGCAGGCTGCCCTGGTCAACGAAGAGGGCTGCCGTAAGTGCTACGCTTGTGGATATAGTGAGTGTTAAGGCAGCAACGCCGCACTCGAAAAAAGAGTGCGGCGTTGGGTGGATAATTGGGTGGAATTGAATTGCCCTGCCTGGTTTTCCCAATCACAAATATTATTATAGGAGCAGCTTATGACTAAACGTCTCATCCTCGTTGCTGGGAACATCGGCACTGGGAAAACATCGCTTACCGAACGTCTGGGCCAACTTTTGGGGTGGCGCGCCGCTTTCGAATCTGTGGCCGATAACCCCTACCTCTCCGACTTTTACGGAGACATGCACAAATGGTCTTTTCATCTACAAGTATTCTTCCTCGGCCATCGGGCCGAACAGCATCTTGACCTGGCCCGCGACTCACGATCCGCTATCGCTGACCGCAGCATCTACGAAGATGCCTTCATCTTTGCCCGCGCTCTATATCAGATGGGCAACCTCACCGAGCGCGATTACTTGGCCTACCGCCGCATTTTCAACCTGGTCATCTCGAGCTTGCCTTCCCCCGATTTATTGATTCGTCTCAAGGCTCCGATTCCTGAGTTGATGGGACGCATCCACCGCCGGGGACGCAAAATGGAGAGCGGTATAAACGAAGACTATCTCTCCCTGTTGGAATCCTTTTACGATGATTGGTTGGACACCTTCGATATTTGCCCAGTGCTCACCATCCGATCTGACGATTTGGATTTCGTTCACAAGAGAGGTCACCTCGATATTGTGGTGGAACGCATCAAAGATAAATTAGCCGGGAAGGAAGAACTGGTCTTTCCCGAGAATGGATGAGCAGAGCCAATCTCCAGCAGGCAGTGCGTTGTTGCGACTTAAACTTGTTCCCAAACAAAACCCCAGAGGCTTCGGGCCTCTTGGGTTTTGTTTTATTGTTAATGTGTGTTGGCTATTGCTGTCTGTTTTAGACTCTGGCGGGACACCGCCGATACCTGATTCCCGATCCCCAATTTGCTTACATTTAGCTTGTTTAGCTCGTTAGCTCGTTCCACCGCTCCTGTTAGTTCGTTCCACCGCTCTCGTTAGCTCGTTCCACCGCTCCCGTTAGCTCTCGTTCCACCGCTCCCGCGGTGGAATGGATACAAAGACGCTCCGCGTCCCTCTCACTTGACGCAGGAGCGTCACCACCACGGTGACACAGCGGAGCGATGTCACCAGAATGTGTGGGGCAGTGGATCACCCGATACCTGGTTTTACCCACATTTCACAACTTCGCCAATCGCCTCGCAGACTATATCCACTTGTGCCTCTGTCATCACGCCGGAGAAGGGGATTGCCAACCCGCGTTGGCCCAAATCTTCGGTGATGGGGAAATCACCCTGGCGGTAGCCGAATTTCTTGACCATGTAAGGCTGCAAATGGATGGGGATGAAATATGGGCGGTTGGGGATGCCGCTTTCTTTGAGTGCGGCCGCGGCAGCATCTCGGTCGATTTCCGGTGCGAAGCGGATTACGTAGACGAACCAGCTCACACGCGTGGTGCTGGGCATAATGTGGGGAATTTCGATGCCGGGGATGTTTTCTAATCGTTCTTGGTACCAGGCAGCAACTTGTTCTCGCTTGGAGATGATTTTGTCGAGGCGCGTCATTTGGACGCGGCCCAGGGCTGCGCTCATTTCGTCGATGCGGTAATTGTAGCCCAGGTGGGTGTGCTGCAGCCAGGTGTCTCCCGGTGAGCGGCCCTGGTTGCGCAGTGCCCGCATCACGTCGGCAGATTTATCGTCGTCGGTGATGATGATGGCTCCCTCGCCGGTGGTGATTTGTTTGTTGGGGTAGAAGGCGAATACGCCGTAGTCGCCCAATGTTCCGGCAGGGCGGTTTTTATATTTGGCCCCTAGGGCTTCGCAGGAATCTTCTATCACGGTTAGGTCGAATCGGTGTGCTGTTTCCAGGATGGAATCCATCGCTGGGGGTTGACCGAAAACATCCACTGGCAGGATCCCCTTCAAGGGAGCATTTGCTTCGGCCCCTTTGCGGGGCAGCCATCTTTTGGCAGCATCTCCCCCTTTGGTTAGATCTTCAGCCGCTTGCCGAGTTATCTCAGCATTGATGTTGCCCGTCAGCGGGTCTACGTCTACTAAAATTGGAACGGCTCGCTCGAAGAGCAGCACATTGGTTGAGGACACAAATGAAAATGGCGTGGTGATGACCAGGTCACCGTCGCTGATGTTCGCAGCGCGCACGCATAGATGCAGGCCGGATGTGCCCGAACTGACGGCGATGGCGTGTTTGCTGCCGGTGTACGCTCGGATGGCATTTTCGAAGGCTTTTGTTTCTGGGCCCATGCTGAGCCACGTGGTTTCTAGAACTTTGGCTACGGCTTCACGCTCGGCGTTGGTTAGGTCGGGGGACGACATAGGTATAGTGGTGGTCGTTTTCGAAGTCAAGTTGTTGTCCTTTCTGAATTGATGTATAGTCGAGAATCATACCACAAACGCGCTGCGTGGATGTTGTTTGCCCGATTGTTGGAGTTGGTTTTCGCGCAGCATGCTGCAGGAGTGCTCGATCGTGCGTGAGTGACTCGGTCATGAGACCGGTCACAGCAGATGAGCGGAGACCGGTCATAGCATTCATTATACTTCGCTAAAGCCGGTCTCCTACTTCGCTCAAGCCGGTCTCCTGACCGTGCGTGGGTGACTTGGTCATGAGACCGGTCATAGCAGTTAGATGTTGTTTGCCCGATTGTTGGAGATGATACTCAACCCATTAAAAAAACCTGCGACGCATTGTGCGTCGCAGGTGGAGTAGCAATAGTGGGGAACCAGGTTTATAACCAGCCTCTAAATTCCATCGCTTTGACGACTTTGTCGATGGCTACCATGTAGGCGGCGTCTCGCATGTAGACGTTTTCGAGCTGGGACATTTTTAGCACATCGTGGAAGGATTTTGTCATTTTGTCGTTCAATTTGCCGAGGACTTCATCACGGCCCCAGTAGAAGTTCATGTCGTTCTGGACGGCTTCGAAGTACGAAACTGTGACGCCGCCAGAATTGCATAAGAAGTCGGGGATGTCGAAGATGCTGCGTTCTTTAAGTACTGAGTCGGCAGCAGGTGTTGTTGGGCCGTTTGCGGCTTCGGCCATGATTTTTACGCGGGGATGGATTTTCTTTATGGTTTCCGCATTGACTTGTCCTTCGAGGGCAGCGGGTATGAGTATATCAGCTTCTTTGCTTATCCAAGCTTCGGCGTTTTCAATGGTGTAACCAGCATCGCGTGCTTTGTCTTTGTCGATGGTGCCGTATACGTCGGTGATGGTTTGCAAGAAGGTGGCGTCCACCCCATCTTTTTTGCTGACTGTGTAGGGTTTTTGGTCGTTGCGGTCCCAATAAGAGACACAAGCTACCTTGCCTCCCATCTCTGTGAAAGCGATGGCTGCGTATTGAGCTACGTTGCCGAAGCCCTGAATGGCTGCAACCGCATTGGTAGGGTCGATATCGAGATAATTCATCGTTTCTCGGAGGTGGTAAACAACTCCGAAGCCGGTTGCTTCGGTGCGCCCCAGAGAACCGCCGCCTCCGACCGGTTTGCCGGTGATTACTCCGGGCGTGTATTCTCCTACCAATTTGGAGTATTCGTCCATCATCCAACCCATCATACGGGGATTTGTGCCCACATCGGGAGCGGGAACATCTTGTCGAGGCCCAATGTTGCGGTAGATTTGTTGGATCCAGCCGCGGCAGAGACGTTCTTGTTCATTGATAGAGAGGGAGGCTGAATCTACAGCTACGCCGCCTTTGCCGCCGCCCAAGGGAATATCGGCTACGGCGCATTTCCATGTCATCCACATGGCCAGGGCGCGGACGGTATCCATTGTTTCTGCGGGGTGGAAACGGATGCCGCCCTTGGTTGGGCCGCGAACATCGCTGTGCTGTATGCGGTATCCAAAGAAAATTCGAATTGAGCCATCGTCCATTTTAACTGGGATTTGGAAGCGGAACTCGCGCGTTGGCCAACGTAACATTGCAGCTACCTGTGGGTCCAGGTTTAGCATTGTTGCGACGTTATCGAATTGACCTTGAGCCATCTCGAAAGCATTTAGTTTTTTGGTCATTCTATTATGTCTCCTAGATTAATGGTGAGAGTTTAATTTGCTAAAAATTATGGTGGTGGTTAGATTGTAAGTGATGAAAACAGTTGACAGTCACCTGCAAAGGTGTTTTATTAAAGAAAACCTGCTGGTCATGTGAGATGATTCAGAGCGATCATTGATTTTATAGGTGACTGTCAACTCATGTAAAAAACCTTTATCACTTACTTTGTTACCACTCCCAAAATTATATACGAGTACCAGGTTTGCGCCCGCAATTTATTCGTGGGTGGTTGTTTTATGACTCCACCGAGGGGATTTTTCGGGCACAGTACGTCCTGACAACCTGTGGCCTATCCCTTAGTCGATTTTCAAAATACTCACTCTGGATCCGAGTAATTGCGATTGTGCTAGCATACGCCCAAAGCGTAGCAGAGGCCCATTGCAGCGTCAAGTGACATTTGGATATTCTGAGCATGGAAAAACTACCATACTTCTTATCTTTTCCGTTTCCATTCCCTATAAATGTAGTAAGCTCTCTCTTCTGTCAGCAATTCCCGGTATGATGATATGCTTTGGAGAATATACTACGTATAGCGAAGGTCTCCCGACCGAACGGGGACGCCATATTGCTCGGTCACGCCTATGGCGGGCCTTGCCGCAGGCACGCATGCGGATGCACGCAAAGCGAGCGCGTCCAGACCATCGCTATCCCTTTGAAAGATAATCATTTTCTATATACGATTGCCCTGGTCAGAAACCGCGTTTTTCTTGACACTTTTTCGTCTCTATGCTAGAGTAGTGGATATGCGGATAGGTGTGTGAGCGTGCAAGTTTTGCAGTAGTTTTCTTAACAAAGACAGAAATTGTGACGCTGTTACAGCAATTCCCGCTTTGTAGCTAGAAGCAGACTTCGGAAGTCTTTGAAAACGCATTTATTGGCGAAATAGGTCACTGGAGACTTCCGAAGTCTTGACATTTCCTCATACCGGGTATTGCTGACGCTGTTATTGATGTCGCTTTGACGTGCGTACAGTGATGAGAAGCTAGGCCAAGCGGACTTGCATTTTTATTGTAGATAAAAGGAACTCATTCGCGCTGATTAGGCCGCATTCGAAAATAAGTTTGTGGTTCGAGAGCAGAATCACCTTAGTTCTTGATTATTGTGAATATATTCAACAATTATTTTTTGAAGGAGTAAAATCTTGACGAAATCACGATCGCAGCTTATGGTAGATTGCCTCCGTGACCTTCAGGCCTCATCTTCTGATATTGAAGCGTCTGCTGTTGTTAGTGTAGATGGTTTAACGATTGCTTCTGCATTACCTCAGTCAGTAGAGGAAGATCGTGTCTCGGCGATGTCAGCAGCCATGCTTTCATTGGGTGAGCGGATTGCATCTGAATTAGGCCGCGGGAATTTGGATCAAGTTTACATAAAAGGAGAAGAGGGGTATGTTATCTTGATGTCTATTGGCGTTGAAGCTGTGCTTACAGCTTTGGCTCGTAAAGATGCAAAACTAGGCTTAATTTTCCTGGATATGCGGCGAGCTACCGACGATCTCATAAAGCTTATTTAGGATACGGAAATATTTATGGAAGCTATCCCAAAGAGTGGTTTTTACTATCCTAACAAATTTTCTTTAATCACGCTCAAGGCATTGGAAGATGTTATGGGGAGAAATGGTCTCAATGCCATTTTGAATTTAGCGAGTTTAGGAAATCTTATTGACAACTTCCCATCCGATAATTTAAACAAAGAGTTTGATTTCGCCGACTTTTCTGCGATCAATTTGGCATTGGAAGAGATGTACGGTCCGCGAGGAGGGCGAGGGTTGGCCTTACGCGCAGGGCGCGCCACTTTCACCGATGCGTTGAAAAACTTTGGAGCACTAGCTGGCGCGGGTGATCTGGCTTTCAAAGTTTTACCCTTGGAAGCGAAACTGCGCATAGGCATTCCGGCTATGGCAAAAATTTTCAGCCAAATGAGTGATCAAATTTCTACGGTGGAAGAAAAAGAAGATATATTTGTCTATACAATCCACCGATGCCCTGTTTGTTGGGGGCGTAAAGGAGAGGATAAACCCGTTTGTTTTGTGGCAGTTGGCTTGTTGCAAGCAGGATTAAAATGGGTTTCCGGTGGGAAAAATTTCCGCGTCAACGAATCTAAGTGTATCGCTACTGATGATGACGTGTGTGAATTTATTATTCAAAAGCATCCAGTGGACTAGGCGAACACCGTGGTGGAAAAAAAGAACAAAATTCTTGTCGTTGAAGACGACCTGGACGTAGCGGAAATGCTTGAAGCATATTTTCGTGTACAGGGTTATGATGTGGAAACAGCAAATTGGGGCAAGGACGCTGTTGAAACTTGCATAAGCGAGCAACCCAATCTTGTAATTCTGGATATTCGATTACCCGATTTTGATGGTTATGAGGTCGCCAGGCGTCTGCGGGATAATCGTCGAACTAAAGACATCCCAATCATCTTTTTAACTGAAAAACGCACTCGTGCAGATCGTTTGCAAGGTTTAGAGTTGGGCGCGGACGATTACATTACGAAACCGTTTGATATTCAAGAACTTCGTTTACGCGTTCGTAATTCCCTCCAGCGTTTATCTCAGGGCGCAATCAACAATCCCGTAACAGGTTTTCCTGAGGGCACACTGGTCGATGAGCGGTTGGAAGAGTGCTTAGATCATAATGATTGGGCAATTTTGTTGGTCTCTCTAGAAAATTTGAGCGCATTTCGTGATGCCTATGGGTTTGTAGCATCCGATGATGTCCTGCGTGCGGTTAGCTTGATGGTTCATAATGCAGTTCGTAGTATAGGCAGTACGATTGATTTCGTGGGGCACCTTACGGTAACAAAGTTTGTTGTTATCACAAACCCAGAAGTACTCGTAGATTTAGGTGAGCGTATAAAAGCGCGTATTAAACAATCCCTTGATTACTTCT
>JAYELX010000260.1:0-3079 GCA_034717875.1 Chloroflexota bacterium
CGAAGCACGCACAGCGACCGAAAATGTATCGAGACCTAGCGGCCTAATACAGCAATATTCCCTTCAATAACCCGCAAACTTGGTCTCGATACAAATTCTCCGCTAGCGCTCCGAATTCACTCGACCGACGTTTGCTCTATTACTCAAAGAGTACTCCTTCGGAGCAAGTGTAACCTTAATTTCCTTTCCATATGAACCATCCCTGGGATCAAATAATAAATGTAAACTCAGGTGACAGTCACCTATCAAATCAATGTACATTCTGAATTGTCTCGCTTAACCAACGTATTTTCTTCAACAAGACGCCTTTGTAGGTGACTGTCACCTTGTGCAAAAATCTTTGTTGCTTACCTTTTTACCACTACTCGTAAAATAAGCCCGCTCCATTCTGTGCTCGCAAGGGGAAACCACCGTACTCGCAGGCACGCAAAGCGTGGGAACCTACCCTACTCACCGGTTGACAATATCAGCGCCTGTCCAACTACGAATCTGATAGAGCAAATTGCGATGAGATGGCTATATCCAAGTCGAGGGTTTGTACTCGCCCCAGGTCTCTTTCAGGACACCGCAGATTTCGCCCAGAGTGATATCATTTTCGACACATTCGATCAACAGCGGCATCAGATTTTCATTGCCGCGGGCCGCGGAACCGAGGCGGGCCGCGGAACTGAGGCGGGTTAGCAACTGGTTGACTCGATTTTCGTCGCGATGCGCTCGGAGCGATTCCAGTCGGGCGCGTTGTCCTGCTTCGACGTTAGGATCAACGCTCAAGCGTTCGAGTTCGATCTCCTCTTCAACTTCGAAATCATTGATACCAACAATGATTTGCTCATCACTCTCTACAGCTTGCTGATAATCATAAGCCGCGGCTTGAATTTCGCTTTGAATGTAGCCATTCTTGATAGCGGCCAAAGCCCCACCCATAGCGTCGATCTTGCCAATATATTCCTGGGCCAGCCGTTCGATTTCGTCGGTCAAATTTTCGATCAGATACGAACCGGCCAGCGGATCAACACTATCGGCCACGCCGGACTCATGAGCGATGATTTGCTGAGTGCGCAAAGCCACTCGCACCGATTTTTCGGTGGGCAGCCACAATGCTTCGTCCATGCTGTTGGTGTGCAGCGATTGCGTGCCCCCCATCACGGCGGACAGAGCCTGCAAGGCCACCCGCACGATATTATTTTCGGGCTGCTGCGCCGTGAGCGTGGACCCGGCTGTCTGGGTGTGGAAACGCAGCATCCAGGCGCGCGGATTCTCGGCGCCGAATCGCTCGCGCATGATTTTGGCCCACAACCGCCGGGCAGCGCGGAATTTTGCCACTTCTTCCAAAAAGTTGTTGTGAGCGTTGAAGAAAAAAGAAAGCTGCCGGGCGAATTTATCCACATCCAACCCAGCGTCGATGGCAGCCTGGACATAACCAATCCCATGCGCCAAAGTGAAAGCCACTTCCTGCACGGCGGTCGAACCAGCCTCGCGGATATGATACCCGGAGATACTGATTGTGTTCCAATGGGGAATTTCGGCTTGGCAATACTGGAAAACATCGGTTATCAGACGCATGGATGGCTTTGGCGGGAAAATGTACGTCCCGCGGGCGACGTATTCCTTAAGAATATCGTTTTGGATAGTGCCGCGCAGCTTGCTGATTTCTACACCTTGACGCTTTGCCACGGCGATATACATAGCTAATAAAATCGCCGCCGGGGCATTTATGGTCATGCTGGTAGAAACGCGATCCAGGGGAATATCATCGAACAGGGTTTCCATATCATGCAGCGAGGAGATGGAAACGCCAACTTTGCCAACTTCGCCCGCTGCGATGGGGTCATCGGCGTCGTAACCAATTTGGGTGGGTAAATCGAAAGCTACTGATAAGCCCGTTTGCCCTTGTTCGAGCAGATAGCGATAACGCGCGTTTGATTGCTCGGCACTGGCGTATCCGGCATATTGGCGCATGGTCCACAAACGGCCGCGGTACATGTTGGGGTACACGCCGCGGGTAAAGGGATATTCACCGGGGAAGCCCAGTTTTTCTTTATTATCGGGATCACCCTGCGGGGGAGTCAAAACTCTGGGAACAGGAATCCCCGATGAGGTGTGAAATTCGTCCTTCCGTTCGGGAAAACGGTTCAGCACGGGGCGCAGGGTTTCTTCTTTCCAACGCTCGCGTTGGTCTTCTATTGCCATGGTTCATCTCCGATAGAAAATTGGGTAGTTGTGAGAATGAAAAACAAATCCGGTAAGAACATCCATGAGTTGAAGATTTAACACAAAACACCCCGCAGGCTAGTGATCCTGGGGGTGTCTAACTTGGGCCTATATCACAAGACTAGCCCGTTTTATTACCTAAGTGAGCGCGAGAGGAATCGAACCTCCAACCAATGGCTTAAAAGGCCACTGCTCTGCCATTGAGCTACGCGCCCACACACAGACAAAATTCTATCACGCCTTGCTTGCAGCGTCAACTTGCGCGCGTCTCGGCTTCTCGACACATCATATTCTTGACAGAAAAACCAACTAGCTGTATAATCATTATCAATAATTATTATTTATAACTATTTGCTTTCGATAACAAGAGATGCTCTTTCAATTAACAAAACGCAAATGACCGACCACATCAACCGTATCGAGAAAATCATAGCCAAAATCAGGAGGCAGGGCCGGCGCATAACGCCTCAGCGCATGGCTATTCTCAAGGTATTAATAGGCAATCCGGAACACCCTACTGTAGAGCAAATCCACGCTGAGGTTAAAAAAGTTTTTCCTATGACCAGTTTGGCAACCACCTACAAAATGGTGAACTTGCTAAAAGAAATGGGGGAAATCATAGAAATTGGCCGATGCAATGATAAAGTGCATTACGATGGCGTCAAATCAGACCCACACCCTCATCTGATTTGCACCCAGTGCCACAGCATCGTTGATCTCGATATTCCCGCTCTGGGGAAATTACCTCAAGAAATAGCCCAAAGCAGCGGGTACAAGATTATGAGCTACCAATTCGATTTTTTGGGCATCTGCCCTAAATGTCAAGAAAAAAGTGAATGATATATCTAAAAAAGGAGAATAAAAATGT
>JAYELX010000261.1:0-15661 GCA_034717875.1 Chloroflexota bacterium
CGCGCTCACAAGGCATAATTCCCATCGACGAGTGTCACCTCCCCGCTGCCGCCATCAACACACTCTGGCCCCAATTGGACATCAATTCCATCCCCGGCCTCGACCGCGTTGGCGTTCGCGTTGGAGCAGACGCTGACCTCATTGTTGTGCTGGAAAGCAGCGACCCCCAGCCGGTCAGCCTGGACATCGACATCCCCATCTCGGTAGTGCACTTGGGGCCAGGCGGCAGACTCGTGCTGGCCGGAGACGATCATGTCGTCATCGCTGTGGACGAGCAGCTATTTCGCGTCTCGGCAGCCGCTTTCTTTCAAGTCAACATCCCCATGACCGAAAAAATGATCAGCCACCTGCTGGACTATCTCCTCCTCACCGAAGAAACCACCATTATTGATGCCTACTGCGGCGTGGGGCTGTTCAGCGCATTTCTCGCCCCGCATGTGGGTCGATTGGTGGGCATCGAATCATCATCCGCCGCTTGCGCAGATTTTGTGATCAATTTGGATAAATTCGACAACGTGGAGCTTTACGAAGCCCCGGCTGAGGCCGCGCTCCCGAAGCTGGACATGCACCCCGAGATCATCGTAGTTGATCCCCCCCGTTCGGGGCTGGACCGCCATGCCCTGGACGGAATCCTGGCCCTGGAGCCAGACACGCTGGCCTACGTTTCCTGCGACCCGGCCACCCTATCCCGCGACGCTAAACGCCTCACCCGCGGCGGATACCAGCTCCAGCAGATCACGCCTTTCGATCTGTTCCCGCAAACCTACCACATCGAGAGCATCAGCTTTTGGAAGCAAGCCTAGAATAGAACACGACCTATGACATCACTCCGCACAACTCTGGTGACATCGCTCCACACGACCTGGCGACATCACTCTGCACAACTCTGGCGACATCGCTCCGCACAACTCTGGCGACATCGCTCCGCGGTGTCGCCGTGATAAGCACGCTCCGCGTGTATTGTTTGGATTTCTCATGCGTCGTTATTTCTGGTTATCTCTTTGGCTAATTGGCATCCTGTTCCCGATGGCTTGGTTGGGGCGATTATCTGCGCGCTACCAACAAGTTTTCGATGCTATTTTTACGCCGGGGTGGGTACACGTCAGTATGCACTTGGTTTTGTACGCTGGCTTGATGATTTTATTAGCGACGGTGCTTGATCGCAGCATAACGAGGCAAACCTTGATTCGCTATCTTTTTGGTGTGCTTGTAGTGGGGTTTTTGCAAGAAGGATTTCAACTTTTTTCCGCTGTGCAGGTTTTTGGCTGGAACACCATTTTTGATTTGGGGATTGATCTAATTGGGGCCTTAATCGGTTTCGCTCTTGCACAAGCTCGGTCAGTGCTTATGACTAAATAATTGGGGCTTATTTTGAGTGCGACCTGGTCACATCGCTCCGCGGTGTCACCGCGGAAAGCACGCTCCGCGTGTGGTGTTGGAAAGAAAAGACGCAGAGCGTCCGGTTAGCGTTCCACCGCAGGAGCGGGTGGAACGAGATAACAAGATGAAAATAAATTATACTAAGACACTAACCGCGTTGCTTGCAGCAACGCGGTTAGTCGTTTAAATTCCTCCTTGCCGAACATCCGTTCTTGGGTTACAATTAGAACATAGGTTCTAATTGGATCGCGTGCAGGAGGCTCAAGATGGACATAGGTATGTTATGGTTCGATAATGACAAAAAGGCCGGGCTGGACGATAAGATCAAGCGAGCGGCCAATTATTATCAGAAGAAATATGGGCAGTTCCCTGATATGTGTTTTGTGCATCCAGCTATGTTTTCCGGGAACGGGAATACGCGCGGAGTTGAGTTATGCCCCCAAAAAGGCAACCCTCCCTCAACTGAAAGGGTTGAGGTTCGAATCTCCCAATCGTTGCTGCCGAATCATTTTTGGCTTGGCATCAACCAATCAGAAACTGAACCAGCTTGATATGTAAGTCCATCCTCTTTTACTAAGGCCCCAGCGGATTCCTGCTCAAATTTACTTTCCTCTGGGGTCTTAGCTTTAAGCTGTCAATGCGACAGTCAGCGTGTCCAAAGCCACATCGGCATCGATCTTGCCAGTTTTGATGGCTTCGTCAATGTCTAATAATTGTCGGTAAATTGTTTCCAGGGTTTCGATGGAAAAGTTGCGCGTTTGGGGGACGATTTTGCTGGCCACATAAGGGTGCACTTTCAGCTTGCGGGCAATATCATTGCCCCGGTATCCGGAATTCAGCAATTCACGGGTGAGCAGAAGCAGCCGAAACTGCCGTACAATCATTCCGAACAAGCGCAGGGGAGCATCCTGTTCCAGCAAGCGGTGCAGCATCTCCAATGCTTTTTGCCCATCCTGATTGCCCAGGGCATCCACCATTTCGAAGACATCCCCCTCCCCATGATAGGCTGCCAGGTGTTCGACATCATCCACATCCACCGGGCGGCTGTAGTTGACGTATGCCAGCAGCTTGCCAAGCTCTTGCGCTGCCACGCGGGGGGTATCATCCACAAGTCTTGCCAGCACGGAGGCGGCCTGGGGCGTTATTTCTCCGTCCGCATTTCTTGCCTGAGTTTGTATCCAGGCGATCATTCGGTGGCCGCGGGGTAGCAAGTATTCTTTTTCATAAACGCGTTTTCCCTGCCCCGCAGCCCATTTTTGCAGCCAGTGGCGTTTGTTATGTTTCTTGTCTTGATAAGACAGCAATGGGCGCGTCACCACGATGACAAAAGCGGTCGTAGCGGGGATATTCTCCAAAAAGCTTTTGAAGCGATCACGGGTAGCAGAGCTTTTGAAACTTGCCAGCGGATCGTGCAGCACTACCAGCCGACGCTCGGCCATGAACGGTACGGCTTGCGCTGCTGCTGCCAACGCGCTGAGATCAAGTTCGCCTTTCTCGAAATGAGTGGTGTTCAGATCCGCGCTGGTAGGGTCGCCAAGCTTAGCTTCCATGGCCGAAATTTGTTGGGCAATGGCGTACTCATCGTCTCCATGCAGGAGATAAATTGTTGGCTTTTGTGCCATTATTATCCTCGGGTGATAATGCGATGTGCTTTCAACTTGGGGATGATCTCGGTGATCTCTAAACCGCCCTGAAGCCCTGACGTAGTGATGTGTTTTTGTGCGGCCAAGCCAAAGGGCCGCGCCACGATTATGGCCAATGTGGCCAGGGTTGCGACCAACGGTAACCGCTCCAACTTGTCACGCTTACGGGGGCCAGCGCGCCACATACCGATGACCCCGGCAATACCGGCTAACGTTCCCGCGATAGCAAAGTTGGTACCGCAATTGGGATGAACAGCCAGATTATGCTCCCCATTGCGCAAACGACGCAGGGCCTCGTCGACGCATTCTTGGACTGCCTCGGTGGGAATATCACCAATCAGCCAGAAGCCGCGCGCATTAGAATATCCGCCCATGCGCCTGCCTGGGTAGCGCTTGGATATGATATGCAGGGTGGCATGCTCCAGTCCGTGGTTACGGCGGATGCGAGAAATGATGGGGATATTCAGTAGAGATTGAATCAAGGGGATTTCGAGAGCAGACATATCAGCCTCCAATTTAGTAGTGGTCACATAGTAAGTGATGACCCCAGGGGACAGTCACCTCACATAAAAATATTTATCACTTACCTTTTTACCACTACATCCAATTTGAGCAAGTTGGTCGAAGTTTTCGGGACTCAATGGTAACATAATTCAAGCACTTGTGGAAACCTTGATTGCGAGAGGGAGCGCAGGTTGGTTCTTTGTGAGCGATTTAACGCAGAGACGCGCAGGCGCAGAGATGCAGAGAAAGAGGTATGGTTCATTTGAGTAACAATGAACCATACCCAATTGCCCTACCCAACGGATGTATAAAATGATAAAAAAAATCACATCATTATTTTTGCTAGCCAGCTTTTGCTTAGGGGCCTGCAATCTGCCCGGACAAGCTTCTATTCCTGAAACAAGCTCCGCTGAGGTAAACATCTCTGTCACTTCTACCGTTGAACCTGCACCTGAACCTACACTGGCACCAACTTCGACCCCGCTGCCAACTCCTATGGTTGCGGCCAGCATCGAAGATGGCGATCAAGCCCTTTTCAACGGAGATTGGGAACAGGCCGCGCAAATTTATACTGCGGCTTTGGAAAACAGCACCGATGACACCGAACTCTATTGCGCCGCTTTGCTGGGGCTTGGATGCACCCACCATTATAAAGCGGACGATATTAGCTCCTTAGCCCTATTGAACATTCTTCTCGACAGATGCCCCGATTCTGCTTTCGTCCCCGCCGCGCACATAACCATCGCCCAGGCAAACACGAGCCTAGGCCAGCATAGCGCAGCAGCCCAGGCATATACAGCCTATCTGGAAATGCGTCCGGGGTTGATTGATGCCTATATCCATAAATGGCGCGGTGACGCCCTGGTCGCGGCGGGAGAACTGCTGACCGCCATCGATGCCTACCAGGCTGCGCTTGCTTCTCCACGAGTGGGGGATACACTCCACATCGAGATCAAAATCGCCAACGCTTACGCAACCCTGGGAGATCACAACACGGCATTGGTCGCCTATCAGGACATCTACGCGCGCACGACTAACGATTACACAAAGGCACATCTCGATTATCTCATCGGGCAATCTTATACCGCACTTGGGCAGATGGATCAAGCTCACTCGGCTTATTTGGATGCGGTTGAAAATTACCCCCTTTCTTATGATTCCTATCAGGCTTTGATCCTGCTTGTCGAGGCTGGATACCCCGTCAGTGAGTTGGATCGAGGCCTGGTGGATTATTTTGCCGGTCAGTACAATTTAGCCATTGCCGCTTTTGACCGCTACCTGAACACGACAGACGAGGCAGCCGCTACAGCCCATTATTACAAAGGCTTGGCCTACCGGGCGCTGGGGTCGCCAGAAACGGCTATCAAAACCTGGGACGTACTCATTCAATTTTATCCGGATGATGAACGCATAGATGATGCCTGGGATGAGAAAGCATATACGCAGTGGGCTTATCTAAATCAATACGATCAGGCTGAACAAACTTTATTAGATTTTGTGAAGCAGAATCCGTGGCACTCTCGCTCCCCTGAGATTTTATTCGATGCTGCCAGAATCGCAGAACGGAATCTGGATTTAGAGAGGGCTGCCAACCTGTGGCAACGGATTCCCACCGAGCATCCCAACAGCGAATACGTACCCAGAGCAATCTTTATGGCGGCGATTGCACATTACCGATTGGGCGACTACGATTCTGCCCTGGCTGCATTTCAGCGTTATCTGGGAACACCTTCTGCCCCCGGCGACCGAGCCGCGGCGCATTTTTGGATGGGAAAATCATATCAGGCCATGAATGATGCCGCCTCCGCCAACGTGGCCTGGGAACAGACTGTCAACGCTGACCCGACCGGATACTATAGCGAACGGGCGCGCGACATCCTGTTGGAGCGAGAACCTTTCACGCCGCCCCTAGACTATGACCTGGGGTTTGATCCCGAAGCCGAACGCGCCGAAGCTGAAATATGGATGCGAGATATTTTTGCCATCCCTGCTGAAATTGATCTCTCCGGGATCGAACCATTGCTGGGTGACCCGCGTTTGATGCGTGGTACCGAGCTGTGGAGCTTGGGCCTGTACGATCAGGCCAGCCATGAGTTTATGTCACTGTGGCAGGATATTCGAATCAATCCCATGGACAATTATCGTTTGGCCAATTATTTAGTTGGGCTGGGGGATTACTACACGGCCATATTCGCAGCCCGCGAAGTGCTCAACTTGAACCAGATGGATGACGCTGCCACCATGAACGCTCCGATCTATTTCAACCATCTGCGTTTTGGAAGTTATTACAGCGATTTGATCATTCCAATAGCGAAGGCGTACAATTTCCATCCCCTCTTTTTATTTAGCGTTGTGCGGCAGGAAAGTTTGTTTGCTAGCTGGGTACAATCCTCGGCCAGTGCCCGCGGGCTTATGCAAATTATCCCCAGCACGGGAGAAAGTATTGCGGCCCAATCTGGGTGGCCGCAAAACTATACAAGCGATGATTTGTACCGTCCAAAAGTGAGTCTCACTTTTGGCGCAGATTATCTCAGCGATCAGCGAGATTATTTCGACGGCGATCTCTACGCTGCTTTGGCGGCCTATAATGGCGGGCCGGGCAATGCTGCTGTCTGGGAAGAGCTTGCTAGGAATGATTCCGATTTGTTCCTTGAGATTATTCGCTTCGATGAAACGCGTAGGTATGTCAAGGGCGTTTTCGAAATTTTCGCTATTTATCGGCGTTTGTACGACCGCACGCCGTAATTGTACGGCCGAATGCCGTGATTGTATTTACTGGCTGAGATTTCTAAATTTCGAGGACAACACGAATGTGCGTACGCCAAAGGCGCGCAGAGCGAGCGAAATGACCTGGTCTACAGCGCCGGATTGCCAATCCGGGTTACGTGTTTCGGATTGGCAATCCGAGTTACGGTTTCGGATTAGCAATCCAATTTACAGCTTTGAATTATCAACCGTTAACGAAAAAGAGACGCCCGTTTGGGCGTCTCTTTTTTTGTTCTCGATGCTCAATTCTGAAATTTAATAACGCAGCAATGCGCCGATATTACCGTATTCTTTCAAGGCCTCATTCTCGTCAACAAATTCGACTTCACCGCCATCAAGTAATACTCTCTGCACCGCAAGTTCTACAGCATCTGGAATTTCTTCGAACTCTTCACCGCAGAATGGGCAGGTGCCTAATGCTTGAGTGGTGAGGTAATCGCATCCCTGGCAACGGTAGCCGGGAGATCGATAACCTTCTTGGATTAGAAGCGTTTGAATTCGCCCCTCGTGGGCCGCACTCAGGGTGTCATCCAGGTTGACTATGCCTCCGCGTCCTTTCGACGCGCCAGTTATCACCGCATCGACTAGACGAGCTTCACGCTCGCGCTCGGCTGTGGCCCCAATTTCTATCGCTTTTTCAAGCACTTGGGCATGCCCGGCCGTCATACTGATTGGGAAGGTGCCCACAATTAGGCTTTGCCAGGTTTTCGGCAAATAGGTGCGAAATTGGGCTATATTTTTATCAGTTCCACCTATTAGTACGCGGCGCACATTGTGCTCGGAGAAAAAATCTGCTGCGAATTGGGCCGCAGATCTCATGTTCCTTTCGGAGATTTCCTTTGGGGGAATCTTTTGGTCTTCATGCCCGCGTCGACCTCCGGATTGTGACCCGCCTCCGTGCTTGATGCGGTGCACATCTTCACCAAGAACCCCTTCTTGTTCGCGGAGTGTGCCCAGATGAAACGAAAACAAGCGCGCCCCTTGTTTGTCTACTAATGCAACCCCGTAGTATCCATAAGAATCCAACAAGTTCGCCAAAGGTTTGACATGAGGACGATTGGCATTGACACGCAATCGGCTGCGTATCGGGATAGCGATAGGGTATGCCCGGAAGAAATCATCGCGCTTGCACGAGAAAACTGCCACGCTGCGCCCAGCCCAATTGTACTCTTGATCGAAGTAACGTTCTATTTCGGAGGCGTCATCCGCAGGGGCATCGGCCTCTTTTAGCATGGAGCGTAGTTTGAGTTTATAGACATCTGCATTACCTTGGGCTGGATCCGTATTGATATAAACGCTGAGCACGGGATGCTGTGCCTGATAATCCAGCAGTTCTTGCAAATCGCTCTTTGTCAACATGATTAGCTCCTTTTTATAAGTTTACTGAATAAAGGGTCTTATAACCACAAAGGGCACAACGTACACAAAGAAAATTTAAGCATGCCTTGAAAATACTCATCTTAGGAACGGTGATTAAATAACTTGCCCATTTCCAAATTTAAATGTAGCGCCGGTTCTCTCGCCTTGCGTGCTACGGTAAAATCTTTTGTTACCCTGTATACCCTGTGTATACCCTGTCTACCCCTATACCACCCTGCATACCCCGTATCCCCTGCACATCCCTATTTAGAGCAAGCCCCTACTTACTTTGTGGCCGTTTGCTCAGGGTGAGATCGACACTGATTTGCTCACCTTCTCGGATGATTGTCAGGACAACAGTATCCCCTGGGTTTTTATTGTGCATTAGATATGAGATCAGGTCGTTGAAGTTTCGCACCTCATTGCCATCAATGGCTGTGATTAGATCTCCGCCTTTGGGATAGGAACTGCTACCCACTTCGGTGCCGCCTTGCAGCCCAGCATTGTCGGCGGGGCTATTGGGCACGATTTCGATGATGTAGACTCCCGTGGATTGCGGCAGTTCCAAGACCTCCCGTTGGAACAGGTTGATTTCATCCAGGCTGCTGATGCCGATATAGGGGTAGTCGTAATGGCCATCAGAAATGAGCTGGGGGGTCACGTGCTTGACGATGTTGATGGGAATAGCGAATCCAATGCCTGAGCTGACCGGTTGACCGCCCATATCGAAACTGTTGCTTTGAATGGCCACATTGATTCCAACGACTTCTCCATCCAGATTTAGCAATGGGCCTCCGGAGTTGCCGGGGTTGATGGCCGCGTCGGTTTGGATGATATCTCCAGCGGTGAAGTATGCACCTCCGCCGGGGGCTTCGTGCAGGGATTGCATTGTGCGCCCCAGCGATGATACTATGCCAGTGGTCATGGTTCCGTTCAGCCCATGGGGGTTGCCAATTGCCACAACTGTTTGACCCACTTGGAGTGAGTTTGAATCTCCCATGGGGATGGGGTGAAGTTCTGCGGCTGGGGCATCCACCTTGATCACTGCGATATCCGAATCGGAATCTGTCCCCACTATCTCTCCACGGGTCTTGAAGCCTGAGGGGAAATCCACTTCCAGCTCTGATGCTGATCGAATCACATGGTAGTTGGTGATAATGTGGCCTTCGGTATCAAGCACAAAGCCGGATCCAAGTCCGCTTCCGCTCTCTTCTGAGAATACTCCGATGGCAACTATGCCTGGGTTAACTTGTTGGTACAATGATATAAGCAGGTTATCTCGCCCAATTAGATCGTTTTCCGAATCATCAATTAGGGGTTCAGGGGTTGGTTGCGGTTCTAATGTTGGGGTTGGGGTTGGGGTTATTGATGAGGGTATTATACATGCTGCGCTTACTAGGATAAGAATTGTGGTTAGGAATGCTAGTATCTGTAATGTGCGTTTCATTAAAAGAATCCTTACGAGTTTGTAAGCTGGGTAGTGGTAGAGAAGCAAATGATGACGAAAAGTGACAGTCACTTGTGTGACCGGATCATCACTTGCCACAGAACCACCACCATAAGATGAAGTTGTTTATAAAAAGCAGGTTTCTATGAGCCGTTATCTTATTATAATATGATTGTATTTGCAGCAGGCATGTTGAGTCAAGCACTTTTTGCAAGTTTTATAAAATTCTAATGTTTTGGCCCGTGTGACCTCACTAATTTTCGAGTACCCAATTTGTTGCTACCGTTTTTTTTGTAACCGTGCTATGATAGGAAGTATGAGTACTGCTAAAGAGCGCATCCTTATTGTCGAGAATGATCCCGAAGTCAGTGATTTGATTGCGCGTCAATCATTGAGACCTTTGGGGTATCGAGTCAAGATTGTACCGGGAGCATCGAAAGCGATTCGGGAAGCAGCCCGTTTTTCTCCCGATGTGGTTGTTGTGAATATAAAATTGCCCGGATTGAGCGGGAAAGATCTGCTTGTGGCCTTATCTTCACAGGGGTTGGATATGCCTGTGATTGTAATGGCAGAAGAGGGGATGGAGGATGATGTCATTCAGGCCTTTCGTTTGGGGGCGGCAGATTATTTGAGGTGGCCAATTCGAGAGGCGGAAGTAGTTTCTGCTGTGGAGCATGCTCTCAAACAGGTACGGGCGCGTCGGGAACGCGAGCTTTTGGCTAAAAAGCTCAAGCGAACAAATCAAGAATTAAAACATCGTATCCGTGATTTGACTACGATTATTAACATTGGCAAGGCGGTGACTTCGACTACGGATCAACGCTTGTTGTTCAATCGCATCGTAGATGGGGCGGTTTATGCTACTGATGCGGATAAAGGTTGGCTGTATTTGCGCAAGGGGAATGGTAAAAGCCTCGTTTTGAGTGCCTGCAAAAACTTACCCAAGTCGATTGTGTCTAAGTTGAATCAATCATGGAGTGATGGTATTAGTTCTTTGGTAGCTGTTTCAGGTGAGACATTAGCTATTCACGGAAAGCCGCTCGAACGATTCAAGGTGGCTCAATTAGGAAAAGCGGCTTTAGTTGTGCCAGTTAAAGCTCGGAAGGAAATTGTAGGTGTTTTGGTGGTCGTTCGGGAGAAACCAAAACCTTTTAATGCTGGTAATCAGTCTATGTTAGAAGCTGTGGCTGACTATGCGGCGGTTTCTTTGGTCAACGCACGCTTGTTCAAAGCTATAGACAGACGGGCCCGCTCGCTGCAAGAGATAGCTACGGCTTCTCGCGAGAGTAAAAATCTTAAAACTGATATTCTTCGCCATGTCACCCATCGTTTAAAAGCTCCTCTGGGAGTAATTGATCAGCGTGTGAGAAAGATCGTTGATCAAGATGCGGGTAATTTGATCAATGAATATAAGAATGCCCTTGATGATATTCAAGCAAATCTAAGACGGGTGAATCGGGTTGTGACGGCTCTTTCACAACTGGATGAGGTTAATTCGTCCCCCGAGTTTGTTACCGTCAACCTGGTTGATTTAGCCCGTGGGGCAACAGCTCGTTTCCGCGATGATGCCAAAGAACAAGCGGTAAACTTGGTGGAATCGCTGCCATCGGCCCCAATCTTTGTGATGGTTGATGTGGAGCGTATGGCTAAGGTTTTCGATGCCTTATTATCAAATGCAATTCGCTTTAGCGGAAGTGGGGGCGAGGTAACTGTTCGGTGCAGCCAGAATGAAGACAATGAAGCGCGTGTGTCTATTCACGATACAGGGCCGGGCATCGATGAAGAGCAGCGAGAATTGGTGTTTCGTCCTTTCTATCAGGGAGGCACAGATGATTCGGAGAAAATGGGAATTGGTTTAACGTTGGCAAAAGAAATCATCAAAGCGCACGGCGGCAAAATATGGGTAGATGGGCATGCCGCTAGTGGCTCTGTTTTTCGTTTCAACCTACCTTTAGCGGAAACGGGCGAGACGAAATCTACTGATGAATAATAATTTAATTGGTGCAAGTTGATATGCGTTTATCTGACAAAACTATTCTCTTGGCAGTATCTGATGCACAGCTAGGCAAATTATTAGAAAAAGGCGTGCTGCAACCAGCAGGGTATCAAGTTACTCGTGCCAAAGAACCATCGGTGGCGAAAACATATATTCGCTCAGCTACTATTAATACTGTAATTGTCGAAAGCGGAATGGGAAAAGGCGACGAGCTTCAAATTGTACGCGATCTTTTGCAAATATCCCCTGCTCTGTCTATTGTGCTGGTTTTGAAGAACAAGAATTTATATCACAAAGCTTTACGCTTGGGAGTGATAGATTGTCTTGTGCCTCCTTTGAAGTCCGATAATGTTTTAGATGCGGTTCAACGTGGTATTGATCGACAGGAGCGATTGGTTTCTTGGGCCAAGAAACGCAGCCGGAGTGATACAGATATGCTTCGTCAACGTGTAAACGTTCTAGAAACGTTGAGCAAAGTTGGGCGATTAGTGACTGCTTCACTAGATTTAGATGAAGTATTGAAGACGATTGTGGATGCTGCTGTTGAGATCACCAATGCCGAAGAAGGAAGTTTGTTGATTTTGGATGAAGAAAGCGGCGATCTGTACATGCGCGCGGCGCGGAATTTCCAAGACGAATTTGTTCAGACATTCCGATTGCCAACTACGGATTCGTTGGCCGGTGAAGTGATTCGCACCGGAAAGCCAATTTTGTTTGATAAAGGCTCAGTACAAAAGATCAAAACTTCTTATCTGGTCAAAACGTTGATATATGTACCCCTACAATCACGCGGCCGCGTGATTGGCGTTCTGGGAGTTGATAATCGAGAGAGTGATCTACCTTTTCAGAAGCAACATATCACCCTGGTCTCAGCGTTGGCCGATTATGCTGCTATTGCAATAGAAAACGCGCGCTTGTTCGCCCATACAGAAATAGAGCGTCAAAAATTAGCAGAAATTCTCTTGCGCATAGAGGACGGCGTTATCGTTGTTGATTCCAATAAGCGCGTGATTATGGTTAATCGGATTGTGCGCAGTCTTTTTGATTTGGGGAGTCGGGTTGTAGAGTTGCAGTCCGTTGACGATGTCTTCGAGCATAAAAAACTACTAAAGTTGATTAATGATGACCATGAGACCTTTCCATATCGGGATGAGATCGAATTAGATGATGATCGAATTCTGGATGTCCAGTTTAATATCATCCCTGATGTCGGGCTGGCTATTACTATGCACGACGTGACATATTTCAAAGAGCTTGACCGCGTTAAAAGTGATTTTGTTCATACAGTGTCTCACGATTTGCGGTCTCCTCTGACATCGATTTTAGGATACGTTGAATTGCTTGACCGTGTTGGGCCTATAAACGAACGACAACAAAAGTTCATTCAGCGGGTACAAAGAAGCGTGCATTTGATTACAGAATTGATCAATGACTTGCTGGATTTAGGGCGGATTGAGTCCGGACTCGATGGTCGCAAGGAATTGATCTCTTTGGCAAGTGTGGTTGAGTATTCGGTGGAAACGGTAAAAGGACGAATTATCGAGGGCAATAAAAAACTGGTAGTTGATGTCCCTCAAGATTTACCAAAAATATATGGGGACGTTGTTCGCTTGCGTCAAGTTGTTGACAATTTGCTTGTGAACTCAATGCGCTACACGCCGAGAGGAGGAAAAATCCGCTTGGTTGCTCAAAAAGAGAATAAGCAAGTGATACTGCGGATAAGTGATAATGGTTGTGGCATTCCAGCAACAGACTTGCCGCATATATTCGACAAGTTCTACCGAGCCAGTAACGTTGCTGAGAATATCGTTGGGAGTGGATTAGGGTTGGCGATTGTAAAATCGGTTGTGGAGAATCATCAGGGACGGGTATGGGTAGATTCTGTGGAGGGCGAAGGGTCTATGTTTACTATTGTTTTGCCGATAAAAGAGCAAGATTAGTTCAATACCTTCATCGTGAGTCTCCTACAAAGGCAAAAGCCCCCGTTAAAAATGTAGTCTCCATTGGATGGTGAGGATACCCAATGGAGACTTCGCCAAAGGAGGAAACAGCGATGAATGAAGATTGCTCCTCATTCAGTGTCAAGATAATAACAGATATTATGAGGGTTGTTGATGGGTAGAAGGTAACAACTCGTAGGTGATTTTCCTCACCTACGAGTTGTTACTTTTAATGCCCTCTAACATGACGAATCTAAAGTTGGCAAAAATGTTTTCGAAGGCTTCCGAAGCCCGGGTTTCAACTACAAGGCAGGAATTGCTGTACTTTTACCAATTTTTGTCTTGGCGGCGAATGCTTTCTAGTAAACTAACTTCTTGCTTACCCTGCTTTTGTCTACTTTGCCAGGCTCCAATGCGAGCGTCCAATTCGATGCTGAGTTTCATCCAGTCTTCAACCAATAATACAAAGCCTGTTACCTGAGGGAGAAAGAATTGATGAGGTAAAAATAATCTGAGAAGCAGCCGCGGAAGAGGGTAGCCTCTCAGCTCCACGGCTACGCCCGTTTTCCCATATAGAGGGGTTAGGAAGCGGCGTTGTGCCCAACCTTGTTCACTGGGGGGAAATAGCTGAGTCATGTCGACGGGGTGAATACTGCGAATCCGACGGTAGGCGATCTTTAGCCTCAAAAAAGGGGTGGTCAGTCTAAAATGAGAACGATAGGGTTGGACGTAGCTCATCTTCCGCAGAAAGAATGCAAACAAACCTGTGCCAAAGGAAACAACCGCCCCTATTAGCACCCATAGGTTGTTTGCGTTTTGGACCAGTGTAAGTTTAGCTGTTCCAGCTTGCCACCATACTATACCCAACACTGCTCCTAGCAAGAATGTGGGTTTCCATAAGCGATCCCAAGTTCGACGGTACATCAGAAGTGCGTATCGGTTTCCAGATTTTCGTGATGACATAATATATTTATTTCCTGTTGGCGTAAAATTTATTTTATCATGGTTACTTAGTAAGCGATGAACTTAGGTGACAGTCACCTCACACAAAAAAACTTTATCACTTACCTTTTTACCACTATCATTTATTTTAGGAGCACATTATAAATAGGATTTACGAACTGCAACTTCCGAAGTCCGAATCCTGACAAATTGCGTAAGTCATATAAAGCAAGGTAGTTGCTCAAAATCCTGTTGGTCAAGCAGCGATAGAAGTGCATTGCATTTAGCAAATGCGTTGCACTTCGGGTAATTCAAGGGGATTCGTGGTCAACCCGTGGTGCAGCGCATCTTTGAGATGCAACGCACCACTAATATTTTGAGCAATTACAAAGCAAGTGTATTCACGCGTTTTGCGCTCGAACGGGCAACGTGAACCAAAAAGTACTGCCCTGACCCAATTTGCTGCTAAATCCAATTTCGCCCCCCATGATTTCGACGATGCGTCGGGTGACATTCAAACCCAACCCCCAGCCAGTTTGTTCGCGAATATCAGGCGATTCGGAGCGGAAAAATTGTGTGAAGAGATTGGCTTGGTCAGCCTCGCTGATACCATAACCCGTATCGATAACCTCTATGCAAATTTGACCATCTTTAGGATAAGCCCGAACGGTAATTTTACCGCCTTCGGGTGTGTATTTCCAGGCGTTGCTGACCAGGTTTGTTAATACTTGCACTACCCGGTTGGAGTCGGCGTAGACTTGATCCAGGTCTGAGGGCAGATAGGTCTCCAGGCTTTGTGATTTCTCTTTGAGCTTTTGGCGTAAACTATAGAGCGTTTCGGCCACAGGCTCATTCAAGGGGATAAAATCGAGTTCCAGCTTGAGTTTGCCCCGCTCGATGCGGGATATATCCGAAAGATCAGAGATCAAGGCCGACATGCGGTCTGTATTGTTGTGAATTACACCTAAGAAGTTAGCTTGTTGATCGTTGACATCTCCAACCGCACCTTGGAGAATCAAGTCTGTGTATCCCTTGATAGAGGTCAGTGGAATGCGCAACTCGTGGGTAACAATCGACACAAATTGAGATTTGGCTTGGTTTGCTTGCTCGACAGCCTGATATAGTTGTGCGTTTTCGACTGCGGCAGCCGCGCGCCCAGCCAGACGGGCGAGAAATTGTTGGTCTTCGTCCGAGAAGGCTTTGGGATGTGCCACAATCACCGCCCCAATGGTTTCGCCGGCGTGCAATAGAGGCACGATGAAGTAAGCTGGAACATTACGCTGGGCCAGAACAATTTGGGCTGAAGGATTGGTTCGAATGCGGGAAAGCAGCTTTTGATCAGGCGTGAAGGGGCTGCCTTCCTGATGCCCAGCAGCGAGATAAGGAGTGCCGGTTTCCGTATCGAGGATGGCTATCCAGCCCTGAGTTGCATCTGTCTCCTCGATGGCCCATTCGAGAGTGATATTTAAGACGCGCTGTAAATCTAGTTGAGCATTAAGTTCCTGATCGATTTGACTGAGTGTCTCTAATTCGGAAACACGCGCGGCCAATGCCTGATCGGCGCGCGTGTAGAGACGGGCATTTTCGATAGCAACGGCAGCCTGACTGGCAAAGGCATTTAGTAAGTCGAGGTCTTTGTCGGTAAAAATACCTGAACGGGCGCGGTTGTCCACATAGATGACCC
>JAYELX010000262.1:0-3074 GCA_034717875.1 Chloroflexota bacterium
TCACCGATTTGCCGGTGGCCATAATCACAAACGGAAGCTTGCTGTATCGTCCCAATGTGCGTCAGGAATTATTACCTGCTGACGCCGTGATGCCATCCCTGGATGCCGGCAGCGCCGATCTTTACCGTAAAATCAACCGGCCACACCCAGAAATCACTTTCCAACGCCTGCTGGACGGCTTGATTCAATTCAAGCGGGAATATGAAGGCAAATTATGGCTGGAAGTCATGCTAGTGCGCGACTTGAATGATACCGAAGAAGCCTTGGATGCAATCGCGGCTGCCTTAAGCCAGATTGAACCCAATCAGGTGCACATCACCCAGCCTACCCGCCCCCCCGTGGAAACTTGGGTGCAGCCCCCCGATGAGGAGGGGCTATTGCGCGCCCGCGCCATCTTAGGGAAAATTACCCGCATCTTTCACCCGGCCAGTGGCCAGTTTGACCTCAGCGGCTATAACAATATAGTTGATGCTGTCCTCGCTATTATTACTCGTCATCCCATGCGCCAGAAAGAACTTGAACGCACGGTAGCGCATTGGTTTCCCAAAGGAGCAAAAAGCGCGCTGCTAGAACTTGAAGCCAGTGGGCGTGCGCAGGTAGTCGAGCGATATGGCACCCTTTTTTGGAGTGCGTCATCATCGCACTACCCTGCCGAAAAATCGTAAACCAAATCAATTTAGGAGAAATTTAATGCCAATCCAAGTTTCAGAATCAAACGTTTATCAAAAATTATCAACCGTCAAACACCCCGAGATGCCCAAACGCAGCCTCGTGGAGTTGAACATGATACCCGATGTCCGCATCGAGGGCGATCACGTTCTGGTTGAGCTTGCGTTGCCATTCATGAACGTACCAACCAAACAAGACGTAATCAACTTGATTCAAAATGCCGTTTCCAACATGAAAGGGAACCCGGAAGTAAAGGTCAAGATCACAGAAATGAATGCTAAGCAGCGCTCTAAATTTATGGCCTACTCCCAAAAAGAAAATGTTGCCTCTCAGCGACCGGGTCAACAACAAGGAAATGTTGCCAAGCAAACGCCAAAGCCATCAAATAAAATCGACAAGGTCTTGGCAGTAATGAGCGGCAAAGGCGGCGTTGGCAAATCGTCGGTGGCTGGTCTGTTAGCTTCATCCTTGCGACGTCAGGGTCTGGAAATTGGTGTTCTTGATGCCGATATTACCGGTCCCAGCATCCCGATGATGTTTGGCGCTCAGCACAGGCCTATGCAAACTCAGGAAGGGATTTTACCGGTAGAATCGCGCACGGGCATAAAGTTAATGTCGATTAATTTATTATTGCCGGATCAAAATCAACCCGTGGTTTGGCGCGGCCCGCTTATCAGCAAGGCAATCGAACAATTTTGGGGAGATATTGTCTGGGGCGATTTGGACTACCTTGTTGTGGACTTGCCCCCCGGGACAGCAGACGCCGCTCTGACGGTCATGCAATCACTACCTCTAGACGGCATCGTGTTGGTCACATCACCTCAAGACTTAGCCGGGATGATAGTACATAAAGCCGCAATCATGGCGCAAAACATCGGCGTTCCATTGGTTGGGCTAGTCGAGAATATGAGTTACTTGATTTGTCCAGATTGTGGCAAACAAATCAATATCTTTGGCAATAGCACTTCGGCTGAAACAGCCAAGAATATTGGTACAGCAATGCTAGGCAACCTTCCCATCGATCCCCAATTTTCGGAGTTGTGTGACAAGGGAGCGATCGAGGACTATCAGAGTGACGCCTTTGAAGATGTTACCGACAAGGTGTTGGAATTCGTTTCAAGCAAGTAGAAAATGTATCTTCTCAAAAAATAATGGTGAGAAAGTGGATGCGGCGGGAATCCCCTGCGGGGACGCAAAGCGTAGAATCCCGCCCTACTTTCCCCGAATATTTGAGAAGCAACTGTGTTTGTAGTCAAGAGTAAAAGATCATGCTGGAGCAAAGTTAGGGTCCCAAGGTTTCATATTGCGAACCATTGAATTTATAATAACCAGCATTTTGCGCATACAAGCGGTGATAGCCACCTTTGTAGGCTTGCCATTTTCTAACAAGCGATGGTAGAACTCTCGAATGACTGGATTGCACCGTAGTGATGCAATTGCAGCCATGTACAGTGCATTTCTGGGCCTTGCTCTACCTCCTTGTATGCTCCGTTTACCCTGGCTGCCCCCGCTATCGTTGTTCATGGGTGCAAGCCCCATGAGTGCCGCAACCTCTTTTCGATTGAGTTGCCCTAACTCTGGAACTTCTGATAACAAGATATGAGAAGTAACAGCACCAACACCTTTGAAGCTTTGAATGACGGCATCTTTCTCTTGGAAAAGAGGGCAGTTTTGGACCAATTGAGCAGTTCTTTCTTCCAAATCATCAATTTCTTTGTTCAGCCAGTTAATGTGCTTGCGGATATGGTCATGGAGACCTTTGCCAGCACTCTTCAAGCGGTTGATCTCCGCTGTACGTATAGCAACCAACTGCATACGGCGTCGCACCAGCGCTGTAAGCTGTTGTTCTTTTTCTGTGGACATCCGCGAGAGAGGAGGGTTCACGGCCTTGGCATAATGGGCAATGACGCCTGCGTCAAGTTCGTCTGTTTTGGCCAATACTCCCAAAGCTTTAGCGAACTCGCGGGTACGCCGGGGATTTACAATGGCAACCGGTAAACCTTCTAAATACAATGCCGTGGCAGCATTGCGCTCAAGGCCACCGGTGGACTCAAGTACAATCAATGCTGGTGATAAAGACTTGAGCCGCTTCACCAATGCTTGGATACCTTTAGCATCGTTCGCTACATCCCAGTACGTATTCTTCTCGTGGATGGCTGCGTCCAAGCTCTTTTTAGATACATCTATGCCAATATACACATTCTCTTGCGTCATTTTTCACCTCGTATCTAACTATTCTGCTATAATGTTTAGGCCCATTCTAGCTGGATACGGGCTCTTCGGCCCACCCAACTGTTCGGGCACCCCCCCTGACGGGACACGGCGATTTTGCTTCTCAACGGTCTTTAAGACCAAGATACGAACGATCTGCCGTGTCCTTTCATCCTTAATAATATACTAGATAC
>JAYELX010000263.1:0-3068 GCA_034717875.1 Chloroflexota bacterium
ACTCGCTGACTCGCTGACTCGCTGACTCGCTGACTCGCTGACTCGTCCCCCACGGAGATCCCATGCTAAACCTCGCAACCCCCGAAATCAAATTCGCCATCGACGCCGTACAACAAGCATCAGCACTGGTAAAACAAGTCCAAGCCGAGATGGTATCATCCGCTCTGGTAAAAAATGACCGCTCCCCCGTCACTGTGGCCGATTTTGCTGCCCAGGCTCTGGTAGGGCAGTTGTTGAGCGAGAACTTCCCCAACGATCCTCTCGTCGGTGAGGAAGACTCTGCAATTTTACAAACACCCGCACAAAAAGACACCCTGGAAAAAATCACTTATTTTGTAGACCGCTTTGCCGAAGGCGTTGCTCCCGAATCTGTTTGCCGGTGGATCGACCGCGGCGCGGCTGAATCCGCGCCCCGATTTTGGACACTCGACCCCATTGATGGTACCAAGGGCTTCTTGCGCGGAAATCAATACGCAGTCGCCTTTGCTCTGATTGTGGCTGGCAAAGTTCAAATTGGCGTGTTGGGCTGCCCAAACTTGAAATCACTCTCTCCCACGGGAGATGATCACGGGAATGGCGTCTTGGTCGCGGCTGCCCGCGGGCAAGGAGCCTGGGTCACGTTCCTGGGATCAGAGCCTGCCTTCCAACAATTGCACGTCTCCAAGCGCACAAACCCTGCTCAGGCGCGTTTGCTGCGTTCCTTCGAATCGGCGCACACCAACGTTACCAATATCGACCGCCTTGCAGACGCGTTAAGCATCGAGGCCGAACCCGTGCGCATGGACAGTCAGGCCAAATATGCTGTCCTGGCTGCCGGAAAAGGCGAAATCTACCTGCGAATGCTCTCACCCAGCCGGCCCAACTACCGCGAAAAAATTTGGGACCAGGCCGCTGGATCACTGGTAACCGAAGAAGCCGGAGGCCGCGTCACCGATTTGGATGGAAAGCCGCTCGACTTCACCGCCGGGCGCACATTGGCCAACAACCGCGGCGTTTGTGCATCCAACGGGTATTTGCACGCCTCGGCGTTGGCTGCAATTCGGGCCATAAAAGCTTGAGTGCTGGCATATTGGTAGGTTGGCAGGCTGGTTTATTGGGTAGTGGTAGAAGTAAGTGATGGCGAAAGGTAACAGTCACTTACTTCGTAGCTTTTACTGGAAAAATGTGCTTGCAAACCATAAAGATGCTTGAGGTATACGTAGTCGCTTGCTTTGCATGCCTTCGGCAAGTGACTGTCACCTGGATAACCGCGTCATCACATACCATCTAACCGCCACCTAGGATGAGTTTTGGTCATTGGTATGCTGGCTAATTGGCAGAATAGTATTATCCCCATGTCTCGCACTGATAAAATCGCACTTGTCTTTTCCTTGTTGGCCGTACTCGTCTCAGCCGCGGTCGCCATTGGGATTTACGAAAAATTACCCCAACTCGAAGACGAACATGCCCTCCTTTGGCAAGCGCGGCTGATCACAAACGGCCAAATCACCATCCCATCTCCGCCCCAACCACAAAGCTTCTTCATCCACTTTATCGTAGATTACCGCGGCCAGCGTTCTAGCAAATACCCCCTTGGCTGGCCCGTGCTGCTCTCCTTCGGCGTGTGTATTAGCGCGCCCTGGCTGATCAACCCGCTCTTGGCCGGGCTGGCAGTTTGGCTTACTTATCGTTTGGGGCAAAAATTGCTGGGGGGAAAAATAGCCCTGCTGGCTGCGGGATTAACCGTTTCGTCCCCTTTGTTTTTGACCTATTCGGGATCAATGCTCTCGCACACCTGGGGATTGGTGCTCAGCCTGATCTTTGCCATCTCCTGGTTGGATGCCGTGGACGAAACTAATCCCTCTCGATGTGGGCTGCCAACCCTGAGCGCGGGATTCAGCCTGGGGGTTTTAGCCCTAAGCCGCCCGTGGACAGCCATCGGTGTAGCTGTCCCATTCGCGATTCATGGAATCATGCTGCTCTTGCGCGCTTCCCCAACGATAAAAAAGCGGATTCTAAGCGTGGGGGCAATAGCTCTGCTTGTAGGGAGTCTGCATTTTTTGTGGCAATACGCGCTGACGGGTGACTTTCGAACAAATCCCTATCTACTGTGGTGGCCGTACGACAAAATCGGTTTTGGGATTAACCACGGTGCAGCCGCAGGTGGCCACACTCTCCGACAGGGTTGGGCCAACACCCGCCAGAGTCTAAAAGTGGCAAGCCACGATTTGTTCGGATGGGGGAAATACACATGCGTATTAAGCATCATCGGCCTATGGGCAAACCGCCGTAACCGCAAAATGTGGCTGGCCGCGAGTGTTTTCTTTTCGTTGGTGATTGTGTACATGGCCTATTGGGTATCGGGGCCGCGTTATTTCTACGAAGGGTTGTACAGCCTGACATTATCGAGCGCAGCGGGGATAGCCTGGTTGGCCGGTTGGCTGCCGCGTCAAAAAGACAGGCTCAAGGTATTTTCCCGAAAAGCAGTTATTCAATCCCCTTGCCCTCACCCTAACCCTCTCCCAAAGGGAGCACCCCGTCGGGCATGCTTCACGAATGGAACAGCTTCCTCTCCCTCTGGGGGAGGATTGAGGTGGGGGAAGAAAACACGACTCGTAAACGGCAATTTGGTCTTTATTCTTTTGATTGCTGCAATGCTTTTGAGTGCGACAACATATACGCCCGCTCGGCTGCACGAAATCATGAACCGATATGGTTTCACTCAAACCACACTGGAGCCATTTCGATCTGCTGCCACACAAAAACTAGCCCCGGCCCTGATTATCGTTCACGCGGTTCAATGGAAAGATTATGGCGCATTTCTGTATTTGGAAGACCCTGGCTTGACCACGCCTTTCATATTTGCCTGGGCTGCGCCCGACGAAGACCCAACTTCGGAGTTGCCCCCCCACTTCCCCCAGCGCGCAATCTACCACTATTACCCCAACGAACCTGGTCGGCTCTATTCCGCTCCCCGACCATAGGTGGGGACTCAACGTGATTAAGTTAGCTGGAGCCGGTCTCCTGACCGTGCTCCCTGGATCGGTCAGGAGATCGGCCAGAGCCTTAACTTAATGACATTGGATAGG
>JAYELX010000264.1:0-3032 GCA_034717875.1 Chloroflexota bacterium
CTTGCTTTGCATGCCTTGCTTTGCATGCCTTGCTTTGCATGCCTACGGCAACGGCAAAGGCAACGGCAACACTCGACCGGCGCTGAGATATTTTACAAAAAGTGTTACCTTAACCGTGAACCACCCCCAAAATCTGTTGAACTAGCTGGCTTGCTTCTTTCCCATCAGCGCGGCCGCGGATTTTGGGCATAAGGGGTTTCATAACCTTGCCCATGTCGCGCGGTGAGGCAGCACCAACTTCAGCGATGACCTCACGGACTATGGCTTCCAGTTCTGCGGGAGTGAGGGGCTTGGGGAGAAACTCTTCCAAAAAAGCGATTTCGGCCTCAGCCTCGGCAATCAAATCAGCGCGGTTGGCCATTTTGGCACCTTCGATGGTCTCGTGCCGCATTTTGACTTCTTTTTGAATGATAGCTAAAACGTCCGGCTCGTCCAATTGGTCTTGCTTTTCAACTTCGGCATTTTTGATGGCTGCTAAAGCCATGCGCACGACTCGCTTGCGCAGTACATCTTTGGAACGCAAGGCGTCTTTTAGGGCTTGGGTGAGTTTTTCTTTTGTGTCCATCTTTATAATTATACCTCGTATCATCTCAATATTCCGGGGCTGTGACCGGTGTCCCCACCGAGTCACAGGCTACGGTCAGGAGACCGGCCTGAGCCTCTCCAAATACTATACCTCTATCCCATGGGATGCTGCATTTTATGACCACCGATCAGGTGCAGGTGCAAATGGAAGATTATTTGGCCACCATCTGCCCCGGTGTTGATGATCAATCGGTAGCCGGATTCGTTGATTCCCTCTTTTTGGGCTAGCTTTTTGGCAACGGTGAAGAGATGCCCAACGAGGGCTTCATCATTGGGGCCAAGATCATTGATCGAGGCGATGTGCTTGTTGGGGATGATGAGGATGTGTGTCGGTGCTACCGGGTTGATGTCCCGAAAAGCGGTGACTAATTCATCCTCGAAAACTTTCTCGCTGGGAATTTCTCCGGCGATGATTTTACAGAAAAGACAGTCTTTGGTCATGGGTTTGCTCCTTTTTTTTTAACGCAGAGACGCAGAGACGCTGAGCGTAATCACAATCGGTGGGAATGGAATCCCGCCCTACGAATTTAGGGCAGGGTGAAGTGTAGGATGCGATTATTGCCGGCGTCGGCGACCCACAATCCATTTTCGGGGTCTGCTGCCAGCCCGGCGGGGAGATCGAATCCGTCAGATTCTGATCCATAGTCGCCCCAGTAGCGCAGAAATTCACCAGTCGAGTCGAATTCTAAGATGCGATAGCTCTCCGGGTCGCTGACGAAGACGTGACCGGCGGCATCGACCGCCAGGTATGGTTTGTTGTCCAGCGATTGTCCGTACCAGCCCACGATTTCCCATTCATTCACAGCGGTGTAGTTCAGGCCGCTTTCATCGGGAGCGAAGACCTGCACGCGCTTGTTCCAGGTATCGGCTACGTAGACACGACCTTCGGCATCAACCGCTAACCCGACCGGTTCGTCGAGTTGGCCTTCCATCATCCCCGCGCTGCCGAAGGCGGTGATGAAGTTGGCGTCGGTGTCGAAGACTACTACGCGTTTGTTGCCTGTATCGGTGATGAAAACGCGGTCTTCGGCGTTGATTACGATATCGCGCGGCCCCCATAATGCGTCTCCGGTTTCAGCTTGACCGAAGTGGCCCCATTGGGTGATGAATTCGCCCGCGGGGGTGAACTTTTGGATGCGATGGTTCCATGTGTCGGTGACGAATATATTCCCCTCGGGTCCGATGGCAATGCCCCAGGGTTCGTAAAACGTTCTGGCAGGAGCTTCACCCTTAGCGCTGTCGGCAAAGGTGCCCCAGGTATGCAGCACTTCGCCATCTGCACTCAAATGCAGAACGCGGTGGTTGCCCGTATCGGCTACATATATGCTGCCATCTGACGCTATGGTCACATCACGCGGTTTCTGGAGTTGATCTGTCTCCCCCAGAACTTTGTCAGCCAGCAGGGTGATTCCCTTGCCCTCGTAGGGGGCGGCGGAGACTTCTTCGACGGGGACAGGAACTGCGCCGTAGTTCCATACTTTTGCAGCCACATCCTTGCGCACGTACAAACGCATGTGGTCGGATGGCTGCCAGTTGGGCAGGCTCATGTCGGTGCCTTTCCAATCAGCGTATTGGGCGTAATCTCGATTGAACCAGATTTGGAAGAGTGCGCTGCGCAATTGCGGATCGGTGAAGACAGTTTTGATGCGCTCCCAGCTCAGGTTGAAATAATCTTGATTGGGCCACCAGATGCGGATGTAATCGAATTGGTAGTAGGCTTGCCCTACCACTGGTTCGATTTTGTCGTAGTTGTTATCGCCGACTAGGATTACGGGGGCTTCTCGCAGCTCGCGAGTGGGGTTTGGGCCGTAGTATTTTTGGTTGGAGTAGTTGCGCAGGTACCACCAGTAGGGGTAGGTGGTTTCGTCGTCGTAGGCTACTACAATATCCAGCCCATCGGTTGTGCGTCGGGAGATTTCTTCGATTTGTTTTAAGGCGATTTTTGGCCCAGGCCCGGAGTGGGCGTAAACTAGATATTCGGTGGCGTTGTCGTAATTGGTATAAGCTGCCCGGAATGCGGCGCGAGCGGTTAGCGCTGCAAGAAAGACGAAAAAAGTGAGAGTTGTGATGTAGCTGATTTGGGCTAATTTCCAATAACTTATTATTTTTCTTATGCTCACGGCGCTGGCTATGCCGATCACTATGGCTAGTATAAAGGTGTTGGTTGTATTGAGTTGTTCTAATTCTTTGCCCTGGAAGGGAGGGTTAGGTCCTGTTAGGGTTCCTATTGCTGAAGTCAAACTGACCAAGAAGAGTACGATCAGTGTTGTCAGTAGTAATCCGCGCCGGGTGCGGGCGGTGTGCCAGTCGATTCGGTCCACGAGTTTTCCTAAACCCCAACTGGCGAGCAGGATCAGGGGCAGGGCGATGTGCACCGTCAGCCAGGGCATTTTTTCGCCGGCGATGGTGTATGCGATGATGCTGGTAATGCTCCAGAATCCGAGCAG
>JAYELX010000265.1:0-3027 GCA_034717875.1 Chloroflexota bacterium
CCACGAACCGATCTCCAGATTGACCTCATCTTCGAGCCATTTTGCATCAGTGGCCATATCGTCATAAAGTTCCTGGCGGCGGGCGATGAGTGCCTGACGGCGGGCTTCGATTTGGCTTTCCAAGAGTTCGTCGCGGTCATTCCGCTCTAAAGCCTCTTTCAGAACCTGACGAGATTCCCCATCGGTCAGGGTTCCAGGTGAGGCTTTTGCACGCGTCAAGCGGCGAGCTTCTTTTGCGGTCAAAGCCTGCGGCCCATAAAGCGGAATTGCTACGGGGATTAGGTCTTCTAAAATTCGAGCCGACTGCTGCCCGGCCACAAAACGAATCAGAAGATGATAAAGAGCCGTCATCTCATCAACTTCAGGCACCATCACCACGGCAGTTCGCCCATAAAAATTAGTCTCATCCTGTTCGTCTGCCTCGAGCGTCTCGACTTTGATCAAATCCATCAACCGCCGCACAAGGGGGTGGCCCAAATCCAAAACTTCCACTTCGGGATTATTCAATCCCAGTTTAGGGTTGAACGTAGACTGCTCTATTGTGTCGCTCATCCCGGCTAAACTCAGCTTGGGATTAGAAATCACAATCCGCCATGTGCCGTCATCGTTCGAGCGCATCGTGCATCCAAAACGGTCTAAGCCGCTGCGCACAAAATTGAGCAAATCATCATGTTTGCCAATGGCCTGCTCTACTTCACGGCGCTGCTTAATAACCTTGTCTAATGAAATATTCGATTGCCCATAAAACGAATCCTGGCGGATGCGGTCAGTGGTGTCTTCGCCAAAGGGGTCTTGGGTCGTTTCACTCTCTTTGGGTCGGGGGTTGTCGCCAAACAAACTCATTTGCTGGGGCAAAAGGCGTACTTCCAAACCATGCTCGCCGATCAAATCTAAGATATTATTTTCATCACCAAAAAACGGTGGCGAGAAACCATAATCCGCCCGGATTTGACGCGCTTTCTTGACCAAGTGCTGCAAAATGTAGGCATCCAGAGTTTCGTCCATCACCATTGTGCGGATGAAAACCTTGTCCCTCTGCTGCCCAAAGCGATCCACGCGCCCGTTGCGCTGCTCCAACCGGTTGGGATTCCAGGGCAGCTCATAGTGGATCACCTGGCTGGCGATATGCTGCAAGTTCAACCCCTCGCTGATCGCGTCCGTCGAAACCAGCACGGCTTTGTCGGCCCGATTGAATTTATCAAAACGTTCTTGGCGCTGAGCGTCGCTCAAGCCCCCGTAAAAATCCAACACGCTGACATCATCATAGCGGCCATCATCCTTAATCAGATCCCTCACGTATCTCATTGTATCTTTGTAACGGGTGAAAATAATCACCTTGGGATCATGATTGAGCATGTTTCGGAGCGTATTTTTCCGCAGCCGCTGCCACTTGCTATCTTTCGACGGGGTGATTTTTGCCGCTTTTGCTTGCAGATCATCCAAAGCGTGTAACTCCGCCTTTATGGCCGCCTCACTTTTCAGCGTGACCCGCTCGGAGCGTTTGACGATTTCATCTTCATCGAATAGTTCTCCAGCATCCTCATCAAGCACATTGGCCCGAGCCGCACCTTGGGATAATCCCCCTCCAGGTTCAGTCAAGCCTGCTAAACGTTCTTCCAATCCCTCGCCTCGATTTTCCAGCGATTTCCGCAACGCCTCCGGACTGGAGAGGGCGCGTTTGTGAAGGTGCAATATCGTCCATCCCACCAGGGTTTCCAGGTGTTTGGTCTCTTGCCTGGCATAAGACATGATCAAATCGCTGTATTGCTCCACGGCCTGGAGAGCGTCCAGTTCCTGAGTCGTGGGTTGAACAACCACCTCATCCTGATCCCGATCCGGGAACGGGCTTTTATCATCGCCCCAGGATTGCACGTCTTTGCGTCGCCTTTGGACAACATGATTTTTGGCAACCGAGCGGTGAATGTGGGGGGCGTGGGGTTGGCCAGAGACAGCCTCGACGTCTAATAAGCGCAGCAAGCTGGCGTAAGTATCCGTGTAACCATTGTGGGGAGTGGCCGTAAGCAGCAACAGGTGTTCGACCCGGTCAGAGTAGGCTAAATCCTTGCCCAAATCCCAGCGATCTTTGCTCACCGTTTGGTCTGCGCTGGATTGGTGCGGCTTCGAGATTTGATGAGCCTCATCGACAATCACAATATCCCAACCCACGCTCAAAATCTGACTTTTTATCTCAGGCCGTTTGGCGTAATCCACCGAAACGATAAACGCGTCGTGGAATTTCCACGGGTTAGTCCCCGCTGGTAAATCTTTCTCCAACTTGCGGCGTCTGCGGCGCGAGAAAATACTGGCCTTCAAATGGAAAAAATAATCCAATGCTTCTTGCCACTGTTCCCGCAAACTGGCCGGGCAAATCACCAACACGCGGCGAGCCATTCCGCGGGAGATTAACTCGGTCATCACCAACCCGGCCTCGATCGTTTTCCCCAACCCCACGTCATCTGCAATCAACATCCGCACGGGGGATTGCTCCATGGCCATTACTACAGGCACTAGCTGATAATCTACGGGGATGGCCCTGGAGCGCTGCATCGAAAGTAACGGTGCAGTGCTGTGCAGCATGCTCAAGCGAAAAGCATTTAGCATCAAATCCTGCACCTGGGGATAGCCCACTACCTCAGGGTTGGGTGGGGCCAAATGGCCCGGCTCAACTTCCTCGATGGGAGTGTAGATGCGCGTGTTCACTTCGGCCGCGTCAACAGCCGTAGCATGAATAACATCCCCCTTCTGAGAGTCCACGCGCCATAAACGCTTGCGCGCCTGGATCAATTTGCCTGGTGTATAGACTTCAGTTGTCATGATTGTTCACCCCGATGTGCCATGACTTCACTTTTCCTTGCTGGCGACAAACGTGCAATTGCTTCGATTTACATGTAAATTGTTACATTAGTATATCATAACCAAGATGCAAACCAGATTATATTTGAGTTTTCAATGCTGTTAATCACTTCCCGCGCGGTTACAAAAATAACTGCGTCACCACAGGCACGTAAACGACAAAAAAAGGTGCAA
>JAYELX010000266.1:0-3015 GCA_034717875.1 Chloroflexota bacterium
ACCCAAAAACCAACAATATTCAGGTGATATATAGCCAAAATCCCTAATGGCAAATAAGCTAACAACTCAATCCTGTATAAATTTTTTTCGTACATAAAACCAATTGTAGACAAATGCTTTAGCTGCAAAACCCATCGCATGGTGACTAAAATAAATCCCGTTTGGGTAAATGCCATCCATATCAAGATGTAAGTTACTAGTCGCTTACCAATACGACCGATTTTAGAAATCGTTGATTCGTTCAAAACCCACAACCAATTATCAATATGCCCTAAGCGTTTGAAATCCCCCCATATATCTGTAAACATATGTAAGAGAAAAGCCCCCAATCCAACAAACAAGTAAGTTGAACCCGGCAAAAAGAAAGATGTCAGAATGCAAAATAAACTTAGAAAACTAAGTGCATAAACATTGTGTAGCAACAAGCCCTTGAATTTCCGAGCATCTTCGACTTGGTTTAAGTATTGTGCTGTTGCCTTCAATCCTTCATTCCGGAATTTTTTCCGTGCGGCAACAACATGGGATTCATTGCGATTGTAAACCAAATGGTATAAGGGGTGGTCAATGATGTCTATCATTTCACCACCAATCACTGCTGCCAAATAAATTTCCCAGCTTCCTATTCCTTGCCCCGCGAAAGCCGAAATAACCGCAGCATAACCCAGACTGATTATTGCATGCTCATGAGGTTTCATTATCACATCCGTAAGCTGTCATTTTATCATATGGCCAAGCTGCCCAACGTTAGCGTGTGTCGCCCGCCGTCTTTTCCAAACCACCATTTGTCAATTCGCGTACGTAAATGTACCACCTAATTTCACCCAAAGTGTACCACTAGATTTCACCCAAAATGTACCACCTTGGAAGCACCGATTGCAAATGACCATCGCATTTTGTGACCTGTCTTAGCGACACCCTTTCCTTTGCGCGCTCTCCGTTCTTAGCCAATGCGCCGAACCCTAAAATCTACAAATCAATTCCGCTGACAAAGAATCTTGCTGCCAGGCACTCGTTCGCAAACCATAACTTTCGACTGCGCTGCCCCCCACGCTGCAACCCAGCTCGAACACGACTAACTTAGCTGCCCAACATTCGATGGCGAACGCACAAAACCTACGCTCTATTTTCGCCAACCATCTTTTTAGAAAGGTGCTACGGATCGAATAACCTAAATACAAAAAAAGAGACTTGAATTCGTTCTTGGCTAAAAAAGATAGCCGTTACATATAACGGATTATTCACCAGCTTGGCGGGTTTGCAAGACACCACCGTTTGAAAATTGCGACTCTTTGCTCCGAACCGTCATTTTCGCGGCGCTTTAGCCAAGTCCGGTGCAATTGGGGTTGGGAGGCCTTTCATTTGTAGCATTAGTTCTCATTAGCCTGTTGTAGTAAGCGATCAACTACGTATTGACTGATACTAAATCCATTCTCTCTTAAACACGCTAAATCTGGCTTTACAGATTCAATATAATCCAAATCTTTGGCTTTGAGTAAAATACCAACTGTTCCAATTTTTCTCATTCCCAACTGAGTAAGTTTACGGCGCCCCTTTTTCTCATCCATCAGTATCCAATCCGCATTTGCTTCTCGGGCGAGGACTATGACTTCAGCTTCCCCTCGATCTAATTCATCCAATAGAACTTCAATAGCTAATTGGTCTTTCACCGAGACAACTTTTATCCAGTTCGACGATGATGTTTCTCGTTTTGCCCCACCTTTTTCCCGCCCAGCAACAACAGCTTCATCAAATACCGCTTTTGGAATAATTATCTCTCCAAAAAGTTGGCGAAGCAGTTCAAACCTGCTAATTGATGCTAACCCAATCAGTGGTGTTGTATTAGAAATGACTTTCATTTAGATTTGTTGATTTCCAAAGATTTGACAGCTTCAAATTCCTCATCTAATTCTTGCGGTGAGTAATCTATGTAGGCAATTCCACGCTTTTGCAATAAATCTAAGAATTCAATCCGAGTTATACCTAATAGTTTTCCAGCTTTGCCCGATGAAACAAATCCATCTGTAAACAAGGAAATAACAAGCCAAGCGTTTACATTACGCTGTATTTTGGCTTGATTGAATCCAAATCGTAGTAAATCAGGCTGAATATGCACTTCAAATGTTGTTTTATTCATTACTATCTCCTTTTCGTAGTGAAAAGAGGTGAGATAATCGTACCCTATTAATCCGTATTTTATCCACTCATTTTTCTAACCATTAAGCCGCCCAACGTTAGCGTGTGCCGCCCGCCGTCTTTTCCAAACCACCATTGTTTCAATTATAACTGAACTTTGCCCAAATCGCGCCGCTCACCCTTCGCCGAAGGTGGGTCGGCTTCACGCTGGGCTAGATTTCTCTTCTCCTGTATCAATTAGTGCGGTTTGAGAACTTTCCCTTGGGGACTCTCCCGGAACAGCTATTTTGACATGAAAAACTGGAGCAGGAGGAATGTAAGTGTTGCTGTATGATGCTTTGCTCATCTTTGTATTATCCGAGGGCTATAAACACGAATTTCCCGCGGTCCTTCTGCTGGTATTATTAAAATTGATGTTTTTCCATATTTTTCACGAACACGAGAATACAATTGATATTCATTTTTGTCGTAATCTACCAATTTCTTGTTGTGAACAGCAACATATTTCCCCTCATATTTTGCCCGTCTAGTGAGCGGTAAATTTTCCCACCATTCTTGTTCTTGTTCAATTTTCTGCCGAGCGGTTAAAATGCGGTCGCGTTGAATAGCGGTTTTCAAAAAATCTTCAACAGATTTTCCGCGTGTTCTCGCTTCTCGTTGAATTACTCCAGCAAGTTCGTTTGTTATTTCTAAGACCATATTTCACCAAACCTTTTATTTCAAAACACTGTTTTCTATATTTTACTATATTCTATCGGGATGGTTCATATGGAAAGGAAATTAAGGTTACACTTGCTCCGAAGGAGTACTCTTCGAGTAATAGAGCAAACGCCGGTCGAGTGAATTCGGAGCGCGCTTTGCGTGCCGTTGGCAAGCGGAGAA
>JAYELX010000267.1:0-3002 GCA_034717875.1 Chloroflexota bacterium
CCTAACCCGGACAAGCCGGAACCAAAAAGGCAAGAACTTTTACCACGAAGTACACGAAGGAACACGAAGGAAAAACTTAAAAACGTCTTTGTGTCACTTTGTGTCCTTTGTGGTAAAGATTTTCTTGCTCATTGTACAAAGAATCAACTGCTAATGTGCTACAAACTTACCTCCCTAGTGAACACCCCCAAAAGCCTAATCCCAAAACTAAAAAAAATCTTAAAACACTGCGCCGCCCCCACTCAGCTCGATGACCATCCCTGGGCGGAGAGTCTGCTCGTGCGCCAGTTTGCAAGCGAGAACCCATCAATGCAAGCCAAGAGATCGGGCTATCAACTCTTGGCAGCGTTGAGCGATCTTTTCCAGGCTACGATGCCTGCCTCGCCACCGCGTCGGGGCAAACGTCTCGATAGCCAATGGGGAGAATTTGGCATCCTGGCTGCGTTATATTTTGCCCCTTTTCAATTTGCCACCGTGCGGCCAGCTACCTTGCTGGATGGCTGGGGACGCATTGATGAAGTCATTACTCTCTTCGTCTTTAGCCAAGATCGGGACGGCGTTTCCGCAGATGAAATTGATCGATACCGTCTGGTTGCTGACGAAAATCGGGCTGCCCCTACCAGCACCATCAGCGACTGGCACGTGCGCGGGTTGGAGCGGTTGGCTGAGACCTTCCTCGCCCGGGAGCGGCTTCTCAGCGCCGAAATGGATCAGCCTTCCATCGTGCTCGATCCGGAGCGGACCGAAAATAATAGTCCGGAGGAAGAGGAAACAATAGAGACAGTATTCCAGCAAATCCTGGCCCAGTATCATAGCCATAAACGTTGGGCCTGGTCAGTTTTAGCCCTGATCGTGGTACTCTTTTTGGGCTGGAAAGTCTGGCGAATAACCGCGTTGGCGCGAACCTTCAAGGCTGATGTAGCTCAGTTAGAGACGCTTGCGGAGGGCAATCTTTCTCTTGAAACGATAGAAACATTTGGGCCCACATTATCCACGGCTCGGAGGGATATTCTGGCGTTGCAGAGACAGGCTAAACCCTTTTTGTGGGCTGGTCGTCTCCTGCGCTGGCTGCCTGTCTATGGCGGCGATCTAACCGCTGCTGACGATCTGCTTGATCTCGCTGAAGGATTGGTCGTTGCCGGTGACGAAGCCTACCAAGCCGCAAAGCCATTGTTGGATACAGTCCAATCACAGGATCAACGCCCTTCGCTATCGAATATCTTGGAGACTCTGGTAGCAGCCCAGCCTCGCTTTGCTGAAGCTGAAGAATTTGTGGATCAGGCCCTGGCAGCACGAAACGAGATCGATATCGACTATCTCTCCCCCAAAATACAATCGTATCTGCAGATAATCGACCCCTATCTCCCTTTGTTGGCAGACGGCATTCCAGCCCTCAACGCTGTCCCCAAAGTTATGGGGACGGAGCAGTATGGCCCCCAGACGTACTTGGTTTTGATCCAAAACGAAGACGAACTGCGTGCTACGGGAGGTTTTATCACCGCTCTCGCGACCGTGACCGTTGAAGACGGTGAAATCATTGCTTTTAAGTCTCAGGATTCCTACGCTGTCGATGATTATTCCAAGTTCTACCCCGAGCCGCCCTGGCAACTTAAAGCCTACATGGACGCGCCCATCTGGGTTTTTCGTGACTCGAACTGGTCGCCCGATTTTCCAACCTCGGCAGTTTGGGCCGAGCATCTTTACGCATATTCCAGCGCCCACTCGGTTGATGGCGTCATAGCCATCGATCAGGAAGTGATCCGTTTGCTTCTCTCGGCTGTTGGGCCTATTCGAGTAGCGACTGCGGAGGAACCCATCAGCGCTGGCAATGTAATCGGATTCATGCGTCAGGAGAGGAGCCAAAGCCAGCAAGAGCTGGAAAACCAACAGGACTGGTTCGAGCAGCGTAAAGACTTCATCCGTCCGCTGGCACATGCCTTGCTAGATAAACTTCAGAATGACCCCGATGTCTCTATGAGGGCTGTGAGCGAAGTCATGTTCCAGGCTCTGGAAGAGCGCCATATCTTGGTCAAGTTGGATGATCCCGACATCTCTCGCCTGTTGGAACAACGCGGCTGGGATGGCGCCATGCACTCGGGCCAGGGAGACTATCTCATGGTGGTGGATTCCAACATTGGCTTCAACAAGGTCAATGCCGTTGCCCAAACAGAGATCAAGTACGTTGTTGATTTATCCGACCTGCAAGCCCCTGTGGCTAACCTAGATGTGATTCATCGAAACCCTGCTGCTATAGGGGATTCCGATGAAAATGATATAGCGTTACAACAATTCCTCGACCGATTTGTTTTTCCCAGAGGGATGTACCGATGGGACCAATCCCAAGCTTGTCGCCATGCGCCTTATGACACCGGCGACTATCAGGATTTAATTGACCGCTGTTACTGGAATTATTTGCGCGTTTACGTCCCGGAAGGGGCCACTTTGATGGATTTCCGCACCCATGCCATCCCAGGGGAGTGGATGAATCTTGGCGAACCGGTGCCCGCCCGCGTTGATGTTCTGGACAATGCTGGGGCCGTCGATCAAAAACCGGATGGATTAAGTGCTTTTGGGGCCATGGTGGTTGTACCCAGGGGTGAGCAGCGGGTTACTGAGTTTGAATTTAGGTTGCCCTCTGAGACGATAACCCAAGTAAACCCCGGCGTATGGTTGTACCATGTGGATGTTCAGAAACAGCCTGGTACGTTGGCGGTCCCTCTGAGCGTGCGAGTGCAGTTACCTGAAGGAGCCCAACTTATCTCTGCTGACCCGGAAGTGGAACGTGACGGGGATTTCTGGCGTGCAGAATTGCATTTACAAACCGACATAGTGATCAATGTGCGCTTTAAGATGCCCTGAATCCCAAAGTCGGATAAAACTCGGATATGAAACAGGGTTTTTTATGTATAATTTGTTCACTCATTAGACAAGTCTAATTTAAGTTTGAAAAGGAGAGATATTATGAAAAAAATAAAAGTATTTGGTCTAATTGGCATTGTGTT
>JAYELX010000268.1:0-3000 GCA_034717875.1 Chloroflexota bacterium
CACGAGGGAGCATTAGCTAAAGTCGCTGCCAGGTACGCCAACCCACCGGTTGAACTCGCAGCTGATTTGGGTGCGGTGAACGACGCGATCAATCAGGCCATCGCATAAATTCAGGCATCAGGAAACTGAGATCAGGGATCAGTGAACAGTACAGTCTCGAATGCGGCTCCCAGGTTGGGGAAAACCACAGCCCCTACCGCTTCCAGGGCTGCTTTTTTCGATGGTGAGTCGGTCACACCGAGTAAATGCAATTCGGACGACAAACCTAACGTAGCCAGCAACTTGGTCGTGGCGACAGCGCTTTCAAGACCGGCGGCCGTGTCCTCGAAAACATAAAAAACAGTATCGTCGAATTCCCGCCAAACAGGATCGACACTCCCGCACAGAGCGAAATTTGCCGCCGTCTCCAAAGCCTGTTCCTGCGGCCAACCGATCCCGCGCAGCATTGCACTTAAGACATGCACGGGCGACGGTTTGCGCAGTCCGCGTCCATACACACCCAAAATTTCGCCCAGCCAAAACATATCACCAAAGCCAACGATGGGCAACATCTCCAATCCCACACATCGGGCGCCGATTTCAGCTTCGGGGGTGCCAAAACATCCCGGCGGTGGCTGCGATGGCCGGTTGGTAAAAATAGCGGCGCGCTGCTCAGGATGTGCCAACCACGCCAGCAATTCGTCACGCTGGGTATCAGCTAACATGGGGCGATCGTATTTTTGCAAATAACTTTCGGTCTCGAACCAGGCATCTAAACCATAAGTTTTTGTGAATATCTCACTCCCCAGCACAAACTCCTGAAAAATGCGATGTGTCAAAGACCCTTCAATCTGGGCAGCGTCCCGCAGAATTTGATCGACGATCTCTTTTTGAGCGAGTCCATCCCCCAACAATTTCTCGATCCTGAGACCTGGAGCATCAGACTCCCTTGGGGGTTGATTCAGTTGCCCCAACACGGCAACCCACTCCGGGGGAGACAAAGCGTGTCTCGGCCGCTGCCACCGTCTAATGTCCTCGGGAAGAGTCAGATTCGGGAATCTTTCCCACAGCGGGATCAGCATCATCACGGCGCATATAGCCGCCGAATCCCACTCGCTGGTGATTCCGGCAACCTCGAAAGCGGTGATATCCTCCGGCGTGATGGTGGTATCCCGATAGCCCAACGCATCCCCCACCACTCGAACGGTCTCTTGCAAAGCTCTGTGGTAGCCGCGCGGTTCCAGCAGCACTCCATCCATGTCGAGAAGCAAAAATTTCTTCATTGGCTCGTTTTTTGGGTGTGTCTTTTTCTTAATTCGTTTTCCACGTCGGCCAAACTCAAATTGCGCGCCGAGAGCAGCACTAAAGTATGATAAAAGAGATCAGCGACTTCTTCGATGACGCGCTGATCCCCTTGTCCCGTGGCGGCCAGAATCACTTCCACAGCCTCCTCACCGATCTTTTGTAAAATTTTATTCTCACCAGAAGCCATCAAGCGAGCAGTGTATGATGCTTTGGTTGGGTTATTTTTTCGGTCTTCGATAATTCGATATAGTTTGTGTAACATGAGATTGTCCTTTGTGTAGGTAGGTTGCTTAGGCTCGTGCCTACGCTCCGCGTTGGCACGTTAGCTCGGACGCTCTGCGTCGTGTGGCGGGAATGTGGGGCGTTTGTAGTAGCCTGTAATTTATTATCAGGCAGCTTGCGTAAATTCTAAAGGTAATTTCAAAGAAAAAACAGGCTTTTTGAACCATGCCTATTTAATCACGATTCCCAAATACGTGGCACAATGTGGATACAATGAATATACGTATTTGTTATAAGGAGTGTAAATAATGGCAAAAACATCTGTAATTTCCGCAAGAATAGACCCTGAGTTAAAAGGTAAAGTTGACAATATATTTAATATATTAGGAATAACTGCTTCACAGGCAATAACTCTGTTTTACAAACAAGTGGAACTTCGGAGAGGGTTGCCGTTTATAGTAAAAATTCCAAATGATCTAACGCTGGAAGCATTAGAAGATGCGAGATTGCGACAAAATCTCGAAACATTCGAAAATGCTGAAAGCCTGTTTGAAGATTTGGAAATCTGATGAGGAACATTTATCGTACTTCGCAATTAAAGAAAAACGGCTCTTTAGGATTTTACGGGGTAGAAAGAGTGTTGGCATCGAATTTCGCGAATTAGCACCAATGCCCAAGGGCACGCAAAGCGAAAAGAAAAATTAGCGAAAATTCGTGAAATTAGATGCGGAAATTTGTGACTTGTCAAATCTACCCCGTAAGTTCCCAGAGACCCAGAAAAACATAAAGCGAATGGGGAAACGCAGGAAGCGCACCAATCAGCCATTCACTCTCCACCGCTGATATCCATTTTCAACCTTCCAACTTACGAAAGAAGCAACTCCGCGCTCCGGTGTGGCACGCTGGCCCGGCGGGATCAACTTCGAACAGCATTGTATCCGCGTCGCAATCGACGCGGATTTCTCGCACGCGCATAAAATTGCCCGATGTTGCGCCCTTATGCCACAATTCCTGGCGGCTGCGGCTCCAAAAATGCGCCTCTCCTGTTTCGAGCGTAAGGCGCACAGCCTCTTCGTTTGCCCACGCCACCATCAAGACTTCGTTTGTGTTTGCGTCTTGTACTACTGTCGTAATCAAGCCGCGTTGGTCGTATTTTAATTTCATTTTTTGGTCCTTTTATTGCCGCCAAATGCCACCGAATGAATTCGGCGGCTGATACGGGAAACGTGTTTGCCGGAGGCATGCAGAGCAAAACACGTTTGTGCTCTAGCCGTCACAGTACAATCCGCCCCTGACATGGATTGAAATCCATGTTTTATAGCTTAAGTCGGATGAATCCGACTTGCACTGTAGTCGATTTCCCACTCGTGCCTACGCTCCGCGTTGGCACGCAAGCTGGGACGCTCTGCGTCATATAGCAGGAACGTGGAACGTTGGCGTCAGCATCGAATGGCAGAACAATTGAGCATTAAGTAATTCACCATTCACCATTCA
>JAYELX010000269.1:0-2998 GCA_034717875.1 Chloroflexota bacterium
CCCTAAAACGCTCATTTGATCGCTTTAGAGCCAATTTTTGGCGTGATTGATCAACTGACCGACGTTATAGCAATTTTCATTCTTGTTCTATCCGCCGTGCTATCAGGTTCATATCTCGGAGATAGAGCTTAAGGGTACAGCAGCAATTCCCGATATTATGAAGAAGAGGCAAGACTTCGGAAGTCTCGAACGACATATTTCGCTAACAAAAAGGCATCCGAAGACTTCCGAAGTCTGGTTTTAGTCAAAACGGGAATTGCTGAGGGTACAGCGTGTAATTGCCGCTCGCCTTCGGAGTGATCGCGATCTCATCCGCTAGATAGCTCTTGATGGCAAACTCCAACAAACGATTGAGTACTTGCCAAAGAGGGACTTCCAATTCTTCGTCTGCAATGGATTTAGTCTGGCCCCAAATCCCGTCAGGGACGCCTCGCACCGATGTATTCTCAAATTGTCTCGATGCTTTCCATCTAATATGTGTGGGTTCGTTTGGGAAAAGGGTTGGTTGCGTAGATTCCAAAGATGTCTTCAGACTAAGTACTCCCCGTTGGTACTGTGCCAAGCTGTATGTCAGGAAGTACCGAACAACCTCATACTGCGGCACTTGCAAGTTGCGAGCGATCTCTTCGATGTGGCTCTTGTTGTCGGGAAGTAGTTGCAAAAAACGCGTTTTTGTCTGTTCCCGCCTATCCGGTTTGGGCTGCGTTGAGAGAGACGCCTGATCTGTAGAATCATCAATTTGAAGACGGGTTAGAGGTTGCAATTTCCGCTGGCGTTTTTCTATTTGTGGGACATAGTCAGTCATCTTCACTTCCTTTTATGGTAAATTTTCGAGTAGCTTGGGATAGCAACTTTAGCTCTTAGCAAAACAATCACAGTTCTCCCATCATCAATCCAGTGCCAAGTTTGTCCAATTGAGACTCGATGTCTTCGTCTATCGTTGCGCCTATATCCATATTGGAAGAATGTTCCCTGGCCATAAACTGCACCTGGTCTAACTCGCATCTCACGACATTTTCCATAATTTTACGTATGGTGGATAGTGTATCTGTATCCAGAGACCCTTTCGAGCTAGAGGCTTCTTCTTTTTCAGCATTTACACTGAGATTACGTCTCAATGTCTCTTTGATGGCCACAGACTGCGCACCATACTTATCAGACAATGACGCCAGCCAATCCAGCAAGTCATCATCTTGACCAGAATAGAGACGAAGCGTTACTCGTTTGCAGTTATTCATAGAATCAATCCTTGCAAGTACAAGATGACATCAGACGACGCCAGATGGCATCACTTGACGTCATTTCGTACTACAACATCACAACCTTGAAGCCACCAAAACCAGGGTCCAGCCCCACCACAATATCGGTGTCGAAAACGCGACGCCCATAGCGAGCCAGCCCCAAAGCGTTGGCGGTGACGGGGTCAGGCATCATGTATCCGATCGGATACTGTTCGATAAGTATGTCTTTCAAGGCAGCAGCCCCGCCGCCGGTGAAAATGAGGTGCTCGAACTGGCGTCCGTTGCCCCAATGCTCATCTAAAAACGTATTGATCCCATCCCCAGCTGTGTTTTTTGCTTCCACAATCAGATCCGTGAGATCAATTTTCCCGGACACATTACTGATCGTTGGATTTCCTTTGCGAATAAAGTCATCAGCCTCGTGGAGCGAGTACTTGACCTTGTACTGGGTCTCCAAAGACCTTAGCAATAGCTCAACCGCCCGGCGCATCCCGGCAGTGTCTCCACCGGTAAAACGTCGTAGTATCTTTCCGCCCTGGAGCGTGAACACGTCCAGTGTGTTGAAACCTACGTCGCAAATGGCTACGGTGGCTTCGAAGGCATCGTTGGCCCTGGCCCAATTGCCATGATCATTCAGCCCCCAGGCAAAGAATGTCCCCGCCGGTTGAGGCATGGTGGCAACCCGCTTGACGTGCAGGTGGGTTTGGGTTCCATCAATCGTAAATGCGTGCTCACCCTCAAGCCAATTGCGCAAGCTTCGTTTTGTCTTTTCTAACAAGGTTTTATTCTCCATCACTTCCACGGGCAACCCCATCATCACGGAGATAGTGTGTTCTCCACTCCCAAGCAGCAATCCCAGCGACGTGTAGGTCAAAGCGCGCATACCCAGACCATCAGAGAAACGTTGGAAGTTGAGACTCTCTAGTGGGCGCGTGAATTGAGCCACATTCTCACCGACCAGATAGCTTGATGTTTGCCCCCACTCAACTTTGTGAGGGGTTTCGGTGCGATGGCCTTTGCTGAAATCTCCTAAGGTGAGACCACCCAGATCTGTTGAACCAACACCTACGGTGGATGGTACGTGTATTTTTTTCATTGAAATTACTCCTTATAAGTCGATTATTTGGTGATCGTTTGCGTTTCTAAAAGAAAGGCGTGGTACATCGTCATGGGGGTGGGGAGGCCTTTGGATGCTCGGTGGGGGTGCCTGTGTTTTATGAGGTAAGCTTTTATTTCGTATATCAACAGTTTTGGCTATCTTATCCAGCGCTGCATCTACACCACCGAGGAAACCACGCACCTCGGTGCGCCCAAACCAATAACCCAGGAAAACCATAATCGGCGTACTGAAGATGCCAACTATGAGCAGGACCGTGACCTGAGTTTTCGTTAGAGAATTGGCTAAATGCCATCCGCCATACGCCAGCACACTGAACGCGATCAAGGTAATAGCCAGCAACACCAAAACTACATTCATAGGAACAGCCATGCCTTTCTTCGAACTTTTGTTACTACCCTCGCCTATGTGTATAAAAGTTGGAGTATTGTTCATAAAAAGCCTCATGCCTGCCTGCCTGGTTGATTCGAACACACAAAAACCGTGTAAACAGGCCTGTTTTGCATGGTTTGGGTATGCTTCGCGCAACCAGGCAGGCAGGCAGCTAACTAATTTGGGTTGACTTGTGCCATTGTCCAGTTTTGATCCATCAGTGTTTCGAAGGCGGCTCTAGCCAAATTTAGCAACCGATCAGCGCGGT
>JAYELX010000270.1:0-2991 GCA_034717875.1 Chloroflexota bacterium
GGTAAGCATGGTGAATCTCTTTTTCTTTTTGCGCAAAAACAAGAAAGTCATCTGCATAACGCACTACCCTGTATCCATCCCAAATGATCTTCTGATCTAAGCGATGAAGAAAAACATTGGCCAACACAGGGGATAAAGGCGACCCCATGGGAATCCCTTTGGCATTTTGAGGGTCAGGACGTCCTACTTTTAGCCAGGAACGAATCAGGTGAAACAAGGATTGATCAGGCAGGTCTTCGTGCAAGAAAGACATCAATATATGTTGGTCAACCTGGTTGAAATAGTCATCGATATCCGCGTCCAAGACCCAATTATATTCGTTGACGCGTAAAATCAAAATACGATTGACCGCATCTTTCAAGCCGATGCCTGGGCGATAGCCAAAGGAGCAGTCTAAGAATTTGTCTTCGAGAATAGGGTACAAGACTTGTAAAACAGCCCGCATCAGGATACGATCTGTAACGGTGGGAATACGCAAAACGCGCCATTCTCTGCGATTCCGTTTTGGAATCTTTCTTACTCTCAAAGGCCTGGGTTTGTACGTGTTAGTACGAGCTTGGTGCGACAATCGTACGATTCTCTCTTCCCATGTTCTTCGCCACTTGCGAATTGAGACATTATCCACTCCGGCAATGCCTTTGTTTTCAGCGATCTCTTCCCAAGCTAAACGCAGGTTATCGATAGTAGTGGCTTTATATAAAAGCGACTCTGACATGATTAATTCTCCGCAGAGGCTTACTTTGAGTGCAACCTGGTCATACCCATGCCCTGGGTGGTGCGGTGGCCGCTGCCAACGAAGAAAGCGTAATGAGCCAGAGTATCAAGCGTTGCCCGGTTCGCGGGGTGCATTTTTATGGCATGCAGTTTGTACCGTCCCACACATCCAACCGTGAGACGCTTTCCGTGCCGAACGGGAACAGTCTTCAGGCGATAAGAGCTAACTACCACGTGTTGGCGAACTTGCTCAGGCAGTTCTTCAGGCAGGCCAATGGGGGCGAATGCTTGCCAGCGACGCAGCCAGGAGGAGACCAGGCTATCGGGCAAAGGAAAAGGGAAATGTCCCCTTATCCCGTGAAATGTTGTTGGGGTAACGAACTCTATCTGCCAGCTCTGGGGTGGTTTCGTTAAAAATAAATGCTCTTCGCCTAACTGTTTATATGAAACTTGCTCTGCCCAGGGATGTTCATCTGGAGATATAGTCCAATTTTTGATCTGCCATGGAAGACCAGCAAGTTCAATTAGATCGGGGAGTTGGGGCGCCCATGTTTCTGTTAGGGATCGAGAAAGAGATTCGGAAAGAGCAACCACCCTGAACCAGGCTGATTCTCCCTCTTCTATGTGGATTTTTCCCCGTCTGGGATAAGGGATATCCATGATAGGGGAAAGCGTAAACGGAGGCGTCTCCGCAGCCTGATGAATCTGATCGGCCACGGCAGAGGCTATCTGTCCCCAATGATGATACCAAAACCCATGCACGGCCCGGCCGGTTCCACCGTTGACGGTGCCAGATTGGACAGCTTCGATTCTAACGACCAGGGAAGTGAGCATTGGTTATATGTGTGAGGGATTATTTTTTTGAGGATTCTTATCAAGGTCAATCAAATAGCGTTTGTTTTCTTGGTCCTCTCTAAAAAGCCCAATGCCTTTTCCTTCTCGAAGCAAGTCGCAGTTAATCCATGCATACGGGCTGATAAGTCCCTTTAGTTGAGCTCGCAATGTGAGATCGTCTTTGGAGAGTTCTTTTCTGGTAGAAGCTGCTAATTTCTCATCCATAATCGTCTTACCTCCCTTTTGTATGACGATACTCCAACCACCAAATCGCCATTGATCCCAATAGTTCTGAATAAGGTGAGCAAAGATAACCCCCATAATCACAGTAACCAAATCTCCAGCGATAGTCTTGCCAACAAAGTCTAGTAACTCAAATATTTGCATAGGTCAATTCACTCCTTAAGACGTAGGGCAGGTTTCCTCTCCTGCCGGTGGCATGTTTGCATGCAGCAAAATTGTCGGCTGGTGTGACGAGCGGGATGGGGCCGGTCTGTCATTTTTGCGGGGCGAAATTTATCGCCTCAACGACTCACCGCCTCGATGCCTCGTTGAATCGCTGAATCGCTGACTTGCTGACTCGCTGAATCGTTGAATCGCTGAATCGTTTGGGCATTTCATATTTGGGGTTTGTCAATTTCGTCAGCAAAAGCCCGGGGATTGACGATTTGGCACTTCCCCGCCCGGTGCAATTCTAGCAAATCTTGATCACCGCTGACCAGGTAATCAGCCTGACCTACCAGCGCGTAAGCCAACAGATAGTCGTCTTTGGGGTCGCGTGTTACTGCGGGGATGGGCTGCTTTATCTTCGGGATGATTTCAGCCACGGTCGACAGAATGGCGTTCAATTGCTCCAAATCGGTGGGAGCGATGCGCTCCGCCAGATATGGCTTGGTGCTTATGCGGCGGCTGAACTCTTCGAGCAGTGCGGCGGGCAATAACAACGTGTACTCACCCCCCACCCCGGCCTTGACAACCCGCGTCACCGGGCTGTCCCGATCTGGGTTTAGCAGGTAGCTGATGAATAAGTTCGCGTCCAATAATACCCGCATCAGGCTTCAGCTTCCCTGGTAGACTATTTGCCCATCTGCAATCATTTCCCGCACAACATCACGCGTAAAACGATCGGCAGTTGCTTCCGCTTCCACTGGGGATAAATCCTGATTGCGCGCCTGAACTGTAGCAGCGAGGGCTTCCATTTGTGCGAGGGCCTGCTCCCGGCGAATGGTTTCTTGAATCTTGCGCACTTCCTGATACATTGGGTAGCTAACTAATACAGCCTTAGGGCGTCCGTGGGTTTCGATGATGACATCGTCTGACTCCACAACCGTCCACTCCATCATAGCCCCCAGATTGGTTTTGGCTTCGGTAGCCGATACGCGCTTAGGCATAGTGTGCTCCTTAATTTACCCAATTAGTTAATCAATATATTGATTATATCAT
>JAYELX010000271.1:0-15209 GCA_034717875.1 Chloroflexota bacterium
AAAGAGGGGCAGGTACAGACCACATTGAAAGGAGAGCTTTCTGGCTTTGCTACCCAGGTAGTTTCTGAGCCAGTCTTGGACATGTACCAAAGTTTGTCTCAAGCGCAGGCGGCTCCTTCTGGCCCGGTAATGACGCAGGCCTCCATGGTTACGGATATGCGCTTCCTGGATTTGAGCGGCCAAGAGCGTATTACCATTGGTCGTTCTGCGGAAAACAGCATTCATTTCGATCATCCTGCCGTCAGCCGCTTCCACGCGATTATCGAGCGGATGGGAAAACGCTTCCGCATTACCGACACGCAGAGCGCAAACGGTGTCTATCTCAATGGAGTGTTGATCGAAGAGCAGGCCTGGCTTAAGGAAGGTGACTACATAAAAGTCGGGCCTTATGATTTTGTCTTCACGGGTTTGGGGATTCAGGTTGATCCGGCTCAGGGGTATAAAATCGAGGCCAGAGGTATCCATAAGTGGGTTACCAAAGATTTGAACCTGCTCAAGAATATCAGTCTGGATATCGGCGCCAACGAATTCGTAGCCGTTGTGGGCATGAGCGGGGCGGGGAAAACCACCTTCATGGATACTATCAATGGCTATCGCCCGGCGACCGATGGTGAAGTTTATATCAACGGCACCAGTCTGTATGAAAATTACGCTATGTTTCGCGATGATATCGGCTATGTCCCCCAACGCGACATCGTTCACATGGAGCTTACCCCCTGGATGGCCCTGGATTACGCTGGGCAATTACGCTTTCCTCCCGATACATCCCGGGAGGAGCGTGAAGCCGCAGTTGAACAAACCTTGAAGGATTTGGGCCTCTGGGAGCGTAAAGACGTGGTTATTTCGAGTTTGTCGGGCGGCCAACTCAAGCGCGTTTCGATTGGCGTTGAACTGCTCACTCGCCCGCGCCTGTTATTTCTGGATGAACCTACCAGCGGATTGGACCCAGGCACTGAATTCGAAATGATGAAGCTGATGCGTCGCTTGGCCGATCAAGGCCGCACGGTGATGGTTGTGACGCACACGACCAAAAATGTGATGTTGTGCGATAAAGTTGTTATTCTAGGTACGGGCGGTTATCTGGTCTATTATGGCCAGCCGGAAGATGCGCTGACATATTATGATGGTTATCGAACCGCGCGTGAAAAACTTGAACGCACGATGGAATTCGACGAAATCTATCGTTTGTTGGAGGACACTGAGCGGGGCACCCCTGCCGATTGGGCCGAACGCTTCAAGCAAAGCGCTGTTGGGAAGCAAGCGGTGGCGGTGGAGGAGCCGGCTGCACCATCAGCTGGGTTGAGTATGGCCCAACTCTCTGCTGCCGCGGCCCCATCCCTTAAGCAGTCAAAGAAGATATCATCGCTCCGGCAGTTGGCTATCTTGTCAGGCCGCAATATGCGCATCCTCTTTCAGGATAAAGTCTCGCTTGGGATGATTCTGCTCTTAGCCCCAGTTTTGGGGTTGATGGCCGTAATTTGGGGTAGAAATATATACGATACAATCAATGGCAATATCGAATTCGTGATGGGCTTGTGGTTTATGTCTGCCGTGGTCGCCATGTTGGTTGGTGCCATGAGCAGCGTTCGTGAGATTGTCAAAGAAGCGGATATTTATAAACGCGAACGGGCAGTAGGTTTGAAAATCATGCCTTATATCTTCTCGAAGATTTGGATGGGCTTGATCATGGCTCTTTATCAGGGCGGGGTAATCTTGGTAATTGCGCTTTTACTAGTCGATGTGCCCGTGCCAGGAAAGGAAGTTTATTTCGAATTCTTTGTCACGATTGTGCTGGGGGTTGTCACAGGTTATCTAATTGGATTATTGATTTCGGCCGCTGTGCCTAATCAAAATACAGCTTTGATTGCTCTGATTGCTGTGGTGGTTCCCCAACTACTTTTGGGAGGGTTGATGATTCCATTGGAAGAAATTCCTGGCGGTATTGAGATCAGTCATGCTGTCTTCTCGCGTTGGACCTACGAGGGTTTTGTTATCTCCCAGGGCATGGGAGATACACTTGCTGAAGATATATGCTGGGATTTACCTTCCGAGGAACGCAGCGCTTTGACCAACGTGGATAAAAATCAACCCGATTGTCCTTGTATGGGCACAAACCTGTTCCAGGAGTGCCCGGATATCCCCAGTTTGTTGTCACCAGAGTTCTATGATGATGTTTCCCAAAGGGCGCTTGCTCAGGCAGAGCCAGCTAAACCGCTCGAACCTACGAAACTTCCCACCCCCACAACAATCCCCACCCCCACGCAACTTCCATCCCCCACACCCTTGGCTTCGCCAACTCCCCTGGCTTCGCCAACACCGCTGCCAACACCTGTTTTGCTCTATGAGCTAGATCAATATCGGGATGACAGCCGCGAACAAAGTGAGTTCTACTTTGATGAGCGTTCAGATCAGATGGGTGACCATTTCGATGATCGCTCAGATCAAATGTCGGATTATTTTGACTTTGTGCAAGACCAATTTTCAGATTATTCCGACGAGCAACAAACATCTATGGAAGATTACATGGATCTCCGACAAGATCAGGCCGAAGACTATTCGTCTGGGCTTGATCAATACGGCAATGATCTAGCCGACTGGCAAAGTGATCGCCAGAAGGCTGTCAGCGCCGCGGAGAATATGATCAAAAATATTCTCGAGAAATTTGGCCGCGCTTTCGAAGGCACTGTGCAAGACCGTTGGCTGGTTTTGGGAATTCAATCCGTTATTATGTTTGTGGCCATGTTGGTATTGATGAAACGCAAGGATATTCTTTAGATCATCAGTAATTCCCGATATTATGAAGAAGAGGCAAGACTTCGGAAGTCTCGAACGACATATTTCGCTAACAAAAAGGCATCCGAAGACTTCCGAAGTCTGGTTTTAGTCAAAACGGGAATTGCTGTTAGATCATCAGGCAATTTTCTAAATTGCTTGAGTGATTGCAAAACCTTGTTCTTGAAAGGAGATAATCCAAATTGTTGAAATGTGAGAAATGCGGCTTCAAGAACCCAGATGGCCTCGAGCGTTGCCATACTTGTGGCACCAGTTTGCTCGAGTTTGCCCAAACGATGCAAGATGCTGAGATTGACCTCCATGGTGCCACGATTGTGGATATGGAGGTACCGCAAGTCAAACGCCCTCCTGCCCGTTTAGAATTGAAAAGCGGACGTTTCTCGGGAAGAGTGTACCCCCTGCGAGAGAATCAAACCTTCGGACGCGAAAAATGTGAAATCATTTTGCGTGATCGTCACCTGTCTCGGCAGCATGCCGCCATCAAATTTGTCGAGGGTGATTATTTGTTGATTGACTTGGGTTCTGCCAATCATACCTTTGTAAATGACCAGATAGTTCAACAGCCAACGGTTTTAAAGGATGGCGATGTTATTTCTGCTGGGGACATAGATTTGGAATTTAAGCTTAAAAAGGAGACAGCATGAATCAGGAAAATGATAGGGAACAAACGCTTGCTCAAATGATCACCGAGGGCAGCGGCTTACCTTTGGGGCTGGTTTTGGATATTGCTCAGCAGGTGGGCGAATATCTGCGATCACTGTATAACCAAGAACGTGTGCATGGAGCTATTAGTCCAGCAAACATTGTTTTCGATCAAGACGGTCAGGTACAAGTGCTTGATCCGGAAGAAAATTCACTTGAGGAGATTGAGCCTCATTACCACGCACCAGAAATACGCACCGGTGAAGAACCAAGCCCACAAAGTGATTTTTACTCCCTGGGAGCGGTACTTTACCAGGCTTTAACTGGCGAGCTGCCCGAACCAGATGTTCAAGATCCCTGGCCAGGCAACAAACGCCCCGGCCTGCCGCCTGAGTTGGATGAGTTAGTGGCTAAGTGTCTCCAAACTGAGCCCTCCAAACGAATCCAAAGCGCGGTTGAATTGCTTAATGGTGTTGAGGAAGTCCACCGCGGCATGAAGGCTGGCGCTGATGATACTATCCTGGGTATGGAAGATGCTCTGATTGGGCATACCCTGGGGGCTTATCAATTGGTTGAACGTTTGGGGCAGGGCGGCATGGCCACGGTCTACAAAGCCTACGAACCCAACCTGGATCGTTATGTGGCTATCAAAGTCTTGCCGCAATTCTTTGCCCGCGATCCCAACTTTATGCAGCGCTTCCGACGGGAGGCCAAAGCAGTAGCGCAGTTGAAACATCCCAACATTATGCCTATTTACAACTATGGTGAAGAGGGGGAGATTACCTATATTGTTATGCAGCATGTGGAAGGCGGCACGCTCAAACAGGCCAGGGGGCAGGTATACGAACCTGAAGAAGCCGTCCGTCTGGCAATACCGATCGTTAGGGCACTGGCCTATGCCCACAGGCGCGGGATTGTGCACCGGGACATCAAGCCCAGCAATGTGCTCTTGGGAGAAGATGATTGGCCGATGTTGGCGGACTTTGGACTGGCCAAGATGGCAGAGGCATCCCAGAAGCTAACGGGGACAGGGGTAGGCATAGGCACGCCCATGTATATGTCTCCAGAGCAAGGACACGGAACGGATGTCGATCAACGCACGGATATTTACTCGATGGGCATCATGCTCTATGAGATGCTGACCGGTGATGTGCCTTTTCGGGCCGACACACCTATGGCGGTTGTGATCAAGCACATGACCGCTCCCTTGCCGATGCCCAGAACGTTAAACCCAGACATACCTGAGATTTTGGAACATATTGTTCTTAAGGCCACAGCAAAAGAACCCGCAAATCGCTATCAGACTGCCGAAGAGATGGTTGTTAGTTTGGAGCGGGCTTCGAGTGAATTGGAAGCAATGTCGAAGGTGCCACCAGAAATAAGTGTTGCTGCACCAAAAGTAATTCCACCTCGGATACAATCAACAGTTCAGAAGCATCCGAAGAAGAAATCAAAAACCAAAAATTTCCTTAAGATCGGAGTTATAGGAATAAGCATTATTGTTTGCCTTGTGCTCGCCGGCGGGTTGATATTTGGGGCAATTAAAAAGGCGCAAGATTTGTTTGCGACTACAGCGACTTCTGTGGTTAGCGACTCCATGTCGACAACGTCGGTCCCTCAAACTGAAGAGGCAATCACACTGACCGTCTCCCCCGAAGCATCTTCTATACCTGAAAACGCATTAGGAGCTGAATATCGCAGCGAAGATGGCGGATACGCCTTTCTTACGATCCCAACATACTTGGTCGAAGGGTTAGCGGGAGGAGGCACTTATATGTACGCCCCCAACGCTGATCCGGATTATGGCCCTGCGATTATTTTCGACTCTGAAATCGCCGCCGCGGACATCACCGTGGATCAGCTCTACGAGGAATACAAGCAATTATTCACCGAGGACTCTCAACCCCAGTTCACAAACAAACGCACCATCACTGTCGGTGGGTTATCGGGTGTAGCCGCAGACCTAAGCGGTGACCTGGAAGGTCAAGAAATCGTCGGCCGCTTCGTAGTGGTCAAGCTAACGCCCATCCGTGATTTTACAATAATTGCTGCTGCGCCGGGTGAGCAATGGAACGAACTAGACCCGCTGTACGACGCGGTGCTGGACTCGATAACTTTCTTCGAGCCGACTAGCAGTGTTGAGGTTGCCCCAGAATCCGCAACCTCGCAACCTACACCTACGCAGCCCCCTGTAGAAGAAGCATATTTTGAGCAGGATGGGATTAAACTATACTATGACCCCCAACTTGTGTTGGATGTAAACCCGCCCACGGAAAGCATCCCGGCTTCGAGCGGTGGTGGCATGTATGATGCGGCCCACCCAGCATATCTGCATTTTGATCTGTCTATGGAGCAGGCTCAAGTATATGTTGCCCCTGTTCGAGAATATGAAGCTGTGGCAGATTTTGCACCGGGCATTATTGCTGATCTGCAAAGACTCAACGAGGGTATGATCAATTTCGATGGTTGTGTCCCGGAATTACCCCTGAATGAATTTTTCCATGTTTGTGATCATCAACAGTTCAATGCTAACGCGAGCCGGATTAATTTCCAGAATGGGTCTGGAGTTAGATTTTTAACTGTATATGGTATCCAGGATTTAGCTCCAGTCGATAATCAGAATCTTGTTTATATCTTTCAGGGTCTCACAAATGATGGCAAATATTACCTGAAAGCCATTGTCAGACTTTCACATACGCAGTTGCCAGATGTGGGCGAGATTCCCGCAGATGTTTATGCTGCAACCGACGCCAGTGTTGTGGGGAAGTATTTCGACGATTTTGAACTGTTATTGAACCAAAACGAAGCAGATTTCCAACCAAAATTAGATTGGATCGATGCTTTTTTAAAGTCACTGCGGGTTGAGTGAGTCCTATGCCCTCGCTGATGAAGTGGAGAAAGCAGCATGATACACAGTGAGATTATCCTAGAAAAATATAGAATAAAAGAGGAACTGTGCAAACGCCAAGATGGGGTTGTGTATCAGGGAGTGGATACAAAGATCAATCAGGCCGTACTCCTTACGATACTTGATGCTGAATTGATCTCTCCCCAACAATTTCTAGCGAGCTTCGAGTTGATCGCTGAAACCCTGAAGGGGCTTGATTCTCCTTATGGAACCACGCTGTTGGACTACGGCGAGCACGATGGTCAGGCTGTGGTGGTGCAAGAATTTATTGTGGGTCAATCCTTGATGGACATGTTGGTCGATAGCGATGGGCTTCCAGTAAATCTGGTCCTCGATATCGCCCAACAAATAGGGGAATATTTGCACGACCTCCACCAGGCTGGATTGGTGCATGGCGGACTGAGTACCGATTCAATATTTCTGTCGTCTCAGGGTATAGTACGGATACAGAATGCAGGTCAGGCTCAAGGAATCGATCTGGCAGGGTTGCTGAATTCAGGTAAAGTCGAATCGCGACCTTATCATGCCCCTGAATTACGTTCGGGCAGTGAACTCACACCCCAAGCTGATTTTTATGCCCTGGGAGCGACTTTATCCGAGACCCTGACTGGCGAAGCTCCAGAGCTTGATTCCCCCGATCCCCACCCCGGCAGGGTAAAAGCTGGATTGCCACCCGAGTTGGATGAACTGGTCGCCAAATGCCTGCAACCCGATCTGACCATACGCATCCGAAACGCATTAGAATTACTTCGAGAGCTTGAAGGCGTGCATCGGGGTATGCGGGATGGCGCTGAAAGTACGATTTTAGGGATGGAAGACGCCTTGATAGGTCACACCCTGGGGGCTTACCAACTGGTAGACCGCCTGGGGCAGGGAGGCATGGCCACGGTTTACAAGGCCTATGAACCGGCCCTGGATCGTTACGTGGCCGTCAAGGTGCTGCCGCAGTTTTTCGCCCGTGATCCCAACTTCATGCAGCGCTTCCGGCGCGAGGCCAGGGCAATCGCCCAGTTGAACCACCCCAATATCGTGCCGATTCACAATTACGGAGAGGAGGGCGATATCACTTACCTGGTGATGCGCTATGTCGAGGGAGGTACCCTTCAACAGGGCCGCGGTTCGGTATACGATCCAGAACGCGCAGTCCGGTTGATTATACCGGTTGCCAGCGCACTGGCTTATGCTCACAAACAAGGCATCATACATCGGGATATAAAACCCGGCAACGTGCTCCTGTCCGGTGATGATTGGCCTTTGCTGACAGACTTTGGACTGGCCAAGATGATGGAAGATGCCACTCGATTGACAAAAACAGGCGTGGGTGTGGGGACACCGGTTTATATGTCGCCGGAACAAGGCCATGGGGCCGAAGTCGATCACCGTACAGATATTTATTCCCTGGGGATCATGTTGTACGAGATGCTGACTGGCGAGGTGCCCTTCCGGGCTGCAACACCCATGGCGATTATTATAAAGCATATTAATGCGCCCATGCCCATGCCGAGAAAGGTCAACCCGAATATCTCCGAGACTTTGGAGGGCATCATTTTAAAGGCAACCGCCAAATCGCCAGACAATCGTTTTCAAACCGCCGATGAGATGATCGCAGCCCTGGAACAGGTTATCAGCATATCCACAGAGCATCCAAAGATCGAAGCTGGTTTTACCGCCGAGATGGGTAAGTCTGAGTATCTAGAACGAGAACGCCGTGCTCGCGAGTCGGGTGAAAATGAACCAAAAGCCAGGATGGATGGGCAACCCTCTGTGGGGGCTGCCATCCCGGCTTCATCCAGCGCCGAATCACCAGCCCATAGTGCGGGACAGGATGTCAGGGGGGGCATCCAATCAACCCCACCGAGCCAGACATTGATGGAATATGTTCGTGAGCATTGGCGCCTTTTGGCTTTGATATTTGTGCCGATACTTTTACTCATCATTGTGGGTAGTTTTCTCGTCATACAGCAAGCCACTCAAAATCAGCAGGTCCCCATTGAAGCTGTGGTCGCATCCACAGCAACCGTGACGCTTCTCCCTGTTGTCGATGCCGTTGACCTGACCCAAACAGCCACTCTCCCATTTCCATCGGATACACCTGTTTCGACAGCTACTATTGTGCTGACAGCTACTATTGTGCCGACAGACACCCCTCGTCCCCAAGGTTTGGGTGGTGGTACCGGACAGATTGCCTTCGTCTCCGACCGCGGCGGCGATATGCAAATCTATCTGCTCACCATCGACAGTGGGATTGAACCCCAACTTTTAGCCGAAATCCCTGGCGGTGCCTGCCAGCCGGCATGGTCACCAGATGGGGCCCAACTGGTTTTTGTATCTCCCTGTGAATCGCAGAAAGAAATGTACCCAGACTCCAGCTTACATTTGATCAACGCCGATGGCAGCGGCTGGACGCCATTACCTGTTGGGGCCGTGGGGAATTATGACCCAACCTGGTCGCCTGATGGCACACACATTGCTTTTACTTCGCTGCGGGAAGGCCTGCCTCAAATTTACACTTTCTCTTTGGATGATAACTCGGTGGTGTCACTATCTAGTGGTCATTCTCATGATTTGCAGCCGGCCTGGTCGCCTGATGGCAATAAGCTTGTATTCGTGTCCACTCGAATTGGAAATTACCTTCTTTTCACCATGTCCGACCAGGGCAAATCGGTTGTACAGTTTACTCGTGATACCGATTCGAACAACACTCACCCGCACTGGTCACCCGATGGTGGGACGATTCTTAATATGCAGTTGAATAACATCGGAATCCCTGTTTTGGTGGATGCCTTGTACGAGAAACAAGGTTTTGGGGAGCAAGTTGTCATTCCAAAATTCACTGCACCCATGCGGGACCCTGCTTATTCGCCAGATGGTTTCTGGGTGGCTTTTAGCAGCAACCGGGACGGACATAACCATAATATCTGGATAATCACCGCCAGCGGCGTAGAACCCAGGGAACTGACCAGCGACCCGGCTTACGATTTCGACCCGGCCTGGAGGCCGTAAAGAAATTAGACCTGACAGATTTCCGAAAGTGTCTTTGGGACGCAGGTTTCGGCCATTTCCGTGCATATTTTGGACTGAAACCCCATGCAAAAATCTGTCAGGTCTTAGAACTGAACACCCCCATACAATCGAGGCACAAAATGTTGAACGAAACCATTCTCAACAAGTATCAGATTGACGAAATTATCCGAGAAAGCCAGACAGCGGTCACCTACGAGGGGATAGACGTTGAGTCTGGTGAAAGAGTGATCGTTACGGCCCCCAGGGTTGACCTGGTCCCCGCGGACGACTTCATCTCTCGTTTCGAGTTGGCTGCCGAAACCCTCCAGAGAATCGAAACCCCCTACGCCCCCCAATTGCTGGCTTATGGTGAACACGGCGGCCAGGCTGTCGTCATGGGTGAATTCGTCGAGGGGCAGACCCTTGCCGAAATGTTAGCCGGCAGAGATGGTCTGCCAGAAAACCTGGTCCTGGATATCGCCCAACAAATCGGGGAATACCTAAAAGTGCTGCACCAGGCCGATCTTCTCCACGCGAGTTTGAGTCCGGATACTATTCTGCTGTCCTCCGAAGGTACAGTACAGATTCGGGATGCTGGCATCGCGCAGGGAATGAGTTTGAACCAGTTATTGGCCGATGGGGTAATCGAAGCATCGCCGTACCTGGCCCCCGAGTTGCGCGCCGGTGAAGAACCAACGACCCGCACCGATTTCTACGCCCTGGGTGCCACTCTCTACGAAGCGTTGACCGGTGAACCCCTGGAACTCGATTCCACCGATCCCTGGCCGGGCAACAAGAAACACGGTCTGTCCCCCGAATTGGACGAACTGGTCGTCAAATGCCTGCAACCCGCCCCAACCCGGCGGACCCAGAGCGCCGCCGAATTCATCACCGGGATCAAAGAAGTCCGCCGCGGCCAGGAATCCGGCGCTCAGGATACGATCTTGGGAATGGAAGATGTGTTGGTGGGACACACTTTGGGCGCTTACCAGTTGACGGAGCGTCTCGGTCAGGGTGGCATGGCAACTGTATACAAGGCCTATGAGCCAAATCTAGACCGCTACGTAGCCATTAAGGTGTTACCGCAGTTTTTTGCCCGTGATCCCAGCTTTATGAATCGTTTCCGGAGAGAAGCCAAGGCAGTTGCTCAGCTCAACCATCCCAGCATCATGCCCATCTACAGCTACGGAGAAGAGGGGGACATCACCTATATTGCTATGCAGTACGTTCCAGGCGGCACGCTGAAACAGGGCCGGGGGCAGGTTTACAAACCTGACGAAGCCATTCGCCTGGCACTGCCGATTGGGCGCGCTTTGGCTTATGCCCACGGGCGCGGGATTGTGCACCGCGATGTCAAGCCCAGCAATGTGCTTTTAGGAGAGGGTGATTGGCTGGTATTGGCGGATTTTGGGTTGGCTAAGATGGCTGAGGCTTCCCAGAAGTTGACCGGCACGGGGGTGGGTATCGGCACCCCTATGTATATGTCACCCGAGCAAGGCCAGGGGACGGGTGTTGATCACCGCACCGATATTTACTCCATGGGCATCATGCTCTATGAGATGCTGACCGGGGATGTGCCCTTCCGGGCCGACACGCCCATGGCCGTAGTAATCAAACATATGACCGCTCCCTTGCCGATGCCGCGCGAGGCTAACCCGGATATCCCAGAGGCCTTGGAGCGCATTATCTTGAAAGCCACAGCCAAGTCAGCGGATGACCGCTACCAGACCGCGGAGGAGATGGTCACGGCCCTGGAGAGGGTGCAGAATACGCTTTTGGCCGGGGTTGCAGAGGCTGTTCCCCTTGCAGAGTCAACCCAAACGGAGATCGCCGCCCCCCGAGAAAAATCTCCCCTCAAAAAGGCTGGCATTATTCTGGGGAGCATCGTCGGAGTCCTGCTCTTAGGCGTGATCTTGATGTGGGTCTTCGATATCTGTCCCCCCGAAGGCCTCTGGCCTATCCCCCCCTGGTGCGAGGGGACAAGTTATCAACTGCCTACGATCGGGCAAGGTCAGGAGGCGGCTACCCAAGCGCCGTCTCAGCCTGCTGCGGTCCCTGCCGAATTGGGCGCGGTATGCGCTGCCGGGCAAAACCTGGCGCTGTATGAAGATTTTGAAAACCAGAGCGCACAGGGCTGGGATTTCAGCGATGTCTTTGGAGAATCGACCGAACCCTGGGCGATTGAGACGGAAGAGGACGGGAACCATGCCCTGCGTGACAGTGGTTATTGGGCTAATTACAACGCCTTCAGCGGTGATGATTACGTTGTTTCCCTGCGGCTGCGAATGGATGCAAACGCGTTGATGAACCTCAATATCCGCCTAGCAGAGGACCGCTACATCTTCTCCCTCGGCGGTGCAGAAGTTGTTCTGGGCAAAGACGCTGGCGAAGCGCAATTGGCCGTGGTCCCGGTTGTAGTTGCAGATGGTAGCTGGCACGATGTGCGCTTGGCAGCGCAGGGCGGCCTGATAACATTCGAACTGGACGGCGTGCGACTGGATCGAGTATCAAGATCCAAATCCTCTCCCTGGCGGCGTTTTTGGCATTGAGGCGAATGAAGGGGTAAGCTGGTTTGACGATGTGGTGATTTGCGAATTGCAAGCCAACGGAGACGCAGAAAGTACAACATTGACTGAAGATGAGGTGCTTGTTGCCTCGGCGACGTACAGCGACGATTTCGAAGGCGGTTTCGCCGATTTTTGGGAAAAAGAGTCGTTAAATACCTGGCAAATCGAACAGTTCGGTGATCGAAGCGTTGCCCGTGGGGAAGGCAATATCTTTTGGGGTGAGGAATCCCCTCTTAGCGACTTCGAACTAGAATTGGATTTCTATCCTGCTGAACCTGCACCCGAAGATGGAAATTACGGAGTGGCGTTTGGATTTCGCACCGGCCTCTGCCCGATAGGTTCTGAGGGCAAGGGTTCTCAAAGTTATTACCTCCAAATCTTGGATACTGTTGGACTGGATTTTGTAAAAGAATTATGTGATTCAAGTGGCCCTGAAGGCCTGGGGAATTCGGGAGGTGTAACGCCCGAAGAGTGGCACCACCTGCTCTATCGTATGGTAGGCAATCATATCGAAATTTTCGTCGATGGTGTCGAAGTAGTTAACGTAATTGACGAGAATGAAGCTTATCTGCGCGGAGGGTTATGGTTTGGGGCTAATGGAAATGCCGTCACTTATTTCGATAATTTCTCATTGAAAGTGCTGGAATACGCCTCGGGCGTTCAAAGTACAACCGCCGCGATTGGTGAGGCTGAAGAAACGACAACCACGTTCGAGAATCCAGCTGATGAGGCCCGCGCCTTCGCCGAACCCATCCTGGCTGCCATCGCTGACCGGTCGCCGGACTACGAAGATGACTTCAGCGATCCGAGCAGCGGGTGGCCGATCGGGTCAAATGCCGATGGAAATGAATGGGGCTATGAAGACGATGCTGGCTTCATCTCAGTAGTAGGAAGAAATGCTGGCACCACGCCAGAACATGCACCCAAGTTCTCTGATTTCGTCCTGGAGGTAGATGGACAGTTCGTCTCTGGCGATTGGGGTTTTTGGCACGTAAGCTTTCGCGAATTTATGAAAACTATCGAAGATCCTACCAGCGCATCTTACGGTGTGGGCTTCGACCCTGATGGCCTATTCAACCTGGGTAAAAGTGTCAGTGATGTCTATATAGATTTGTTGCCATATGAAGTGACTGCTCCTATCTTCGAGCAGGGATTTGGTACAAACCACCTGACCATTATCGCTCAAGGCCCACAGATTGCAGTATACATGAATGGAGAGCCGCTCTGGTTTGTTTATGATGAATCGATAAGCAGAGGCTATATTGGACTAATCGCAGAGAATCGTGCTGACGTCCCGCTTCGGGTGCATTTTGACAACTTAAAAGTGTGGGATATCTCAGACCTGGTATCCGCGCCTGTAGATGTCAGCGATGCCAGTTCCCCGTGTGATTTTACGCTGGATGATGTTGGTGAGCGCGCCAGCGTGGCTGGTAAAATCAGCTTCATTGACGAGAACAGCCCCGGTTTTTGGTACGCTGATTTGGCGGGTGATGGTTGTATGCTGGGTATTGTAGTCAATACGACATTGCACAATGACTGGTTTGACGAGATACCGGGAGCCTTCGAGATCGGCACTTTGGCGCTTGTTGAAGGCCATTTTGTCTCTTATCCGTATCCCAACAACCCTGATGAAATGCAATTGATTCTGGAACTCGATAAGCAACCCCAATCTCTATCTTCGGAGCTTGATGAATAGCTGCACTTGTGGGAAGAGTGGTAAAATGAATGCATGCCAAGAGATATTTTTGGAGAAGAGCTCATGAAATCCTTTCGCAAAATTGCACAAGTTGGTGGCACGATATTGCTTGTGATCGTCTTGATTGGCTTGGTGTTGAAAAGTGCGCCCCGCGTTGATGCGCAGCAAGATGCGTTTCCCTATTACGTTCAACGCGTTGCCGATATCGCCCCGGGCCGTAAGAATTCTGATCCGGCTTGGTTTACGGATGTCAACGGCGATTTGTATTTTCAAGCCAACGATGGCGGCCACGGCGCTGAGCTGTGGAAATACTCGCCGCTGACGGGCGAAGTTTTTCTGGCTGCCGATATTTATAAAGGCAGCGGCAGCTCGAAACCGGAATGGTTGACCGTGCTGGGTAACTTGATCTATTTTGCCGCCACCGACGCGCTTGTCGGCCGTCAGCTTTGGCGCTATAACACGCTGACAGGGGAGGCTAAGCGAGTGGTCACGCGCGAATACTCCAATACCATTACAGCCCTCGACCCAGACCCCAAATGGTTAGAAACAATTGGTGCGATTGTATATTACAGCGCTTATGGAGGCACGTCCAAAGGTCGCGAGCTTTTTGCTTATGATACCAATAGCGGGGCGTCTTGGTTGGTCAAAGACATTCACCCAGGATCAGAGGATTCCGATCCAGAATATTTGTATGCGCATGGTTCCACCTTGTATTTCACTGCTAAAGATGAAGAACATGGCGAAGAATTGTGGCGCAGCGATGGCACCGAAGAAGGCACTTATTTGATCAAAGATATTTTCCGCGGCCCTCACGGTTCGGATCCAGCCAGTTTCAACATGTTGGGTGATTTATTCATCTTCAGCGCCGAAGAACCAATTCATGGCCGCGAGTTGTGGAAAACCTATGGTACCGAGGAGACCACCGAACTGGTCAAGGATATCTATGTAGGCAAGAATGATTCTGATCCGGGCTGGTCGAATCGCTTGGCTGATTCTTTGTTGCTTTTCCCCGCCGAAACTGAAGAACACGGCAATGAACTTTGGCGTTATGATCAACAAGGGAATACCTACTTGGTTGATGATATCAACGTCGGCGATGAAGATGCCAACCCTGCCGCGATCGGGAACGTCGGTTGGATTATGTTTTTTAGTGCAGAAGACAGCGATACTGGCATTGAACTGTGGAAGTCTGAACCTCCGTATTCGTACGCCACACAAATTATGGACATTTACCCCGGCGACGATGATTCTGAACCAAACCCACTGGGTAAATTTGGCACCACCTTGTTCTTCACCGCCGATGATGGTGTTCATGGTGAAGAGGTGTGGGTGACGGAGTTTCCTTATGACACAACTCATCTCTTGCAGGACATCAAACCGGGAGCGTTTGGTTCTATCCCTTCTTTCGAATACAAAGGTTTCAGCAATGAAATTTCCAACTCTTATCGCATTGGTTGGACAATCTACTTTACCGCCAATGATGGCAAGACCGGGGTGGAATTGTGGCAGGTTTCCGCCGGTGCGCTGCCCCAGACCGGTTTCGCTCCCGGTGTGAAAACTGATGTGGCCTCCAAACCAGATGATTTTAATTATCAGGTTA